>NZ_JAVSCF010000072.1:0-24926 GCF_031932565.1 Streptomyces sp. B1866 | reverse complement strand
GGACCCGGCGTGGCTGGCCGGCCGGCTGCGCGAGGAGAGCACCCGGCTGCGCGAGCTGGCGGCCGGCGAGCCGCGGCTGCCGGGCGCGCTGCGGTCGGCGTACGACGAGGCGCCGGACGGCGACCGCCGCGCCTTCCGCCTGCTGGGCCTGGCGCCGGACGGCTCCTTCGGCACGTGGGTCGCGGCCGCCGTGCTGGGCGTGGGCGCCGAGCGGGCCCAGCCCCGGCTGCGGGCCCTGGTGGCCGCGCGGCTGCTGACCGAGCGCCGCGGCCGCTACCGGCTCCACCCGCTGCTGCGGCTGCTGGCCCTGGAACGGCTGGCCCAGGAGGACGCGCCCGAGGCGGCGCACGCGGCCACCGCGCGCATGTGCGCGGCGTACACGCAGGCGGCCGAGGCCGGCCGCGAGGCGGCCGCCCGGGGCTCGGTCGAGTGGTTCGCGCAGGAGCGCACCGGCCTGGTGCAGGCCGTCGTACGGGCGCACGGGGCCGGGCTGTGGCGGGAGACGGTGCGCCTGGCGGACGGCATGACCGCGGCGCTGGAGGCGCTGCGCGCGTGGGACGACTGGGACCGCACCCACACCCTGGCGCTGGACGCCGCGCGGCGCACGGGCGACCGGCCGGCCCAGGCGCGGATGCTGCGGTCGCTGGGCGACCTGGCCTGGCGGCGGCGGTGGCTGCCGAACGCCCAGGACCTGTACGAGCAGGCGCGGCGGGCCGCCGACCCGGCCGCCGGCCGCGACGCGCCCGTACCGCTCGCCCCGCTGCGGCCCGGCGGGCGCCGGGACGGCCGCGCGGTGGCGAACATCCCGCCGTGGCGCTCGCGCCGCACGGCGGGCCGGGCCTGAGGCCCCGTCGCCGGCCCTGAAGGGCTGGTGCCCCGTCAGGGCCCGGTCGGCTCCGGGCGCGGGGCCTCGCCCAGCACGACGTGGCAGTTGGTGCCGCCCACGCCGAAGGAGCTGACCCCGGCGACCAGCGGCCGCTCGGGGTGCGGCCACGCGCCGGCCCGGGTCTGCACGCGCAGCCGCAGGCCGTCGAGGTCGGTGGCCGGGTCGGGGCCGCGGTGGCGCAGGGTGGGCGGCAGCTCGCGGTGCCGGACGGCGAGCGCTGTCTTCAGCAGCCCGGCGATGCCCGCGGCGGCCTCCAGGTGGCCGATGTTGGGGGTGACCGAGCCGACGGCCAGCGGGTCGGCCGACGGCCGGCGGGCGCCCAGCACCTCGCCCAGCGCCGCGGCCTCGGTGTCGTCGCCGAGGCGGGTGCCGACGCCGTGCAGCTCGACGTACTGGGCCTCGCCGGGCGACCGGCCGGCCGCCTCGTAGGCGCGCTCCAGCACGTCCGCCCGGGCGGTGGAGCTGGGCACGGTCAGATCGCCGGTGGCCCCGTCGTGGTTGACCGCGCTGCCGAGGATCACGCAGTGGACGCGGTCGCCGTCGGCCAACGCCCGGTGCAGCGGCTTGAGGACCGCCAGGCCGCCGCCCTCGCCCCGTACGCACCCGTCGGCGCGCTCGCCGGGGGTGCGGCGGCAGCCCTCCGGGGACGGCCCGCCCGGCGCGGCGGCGTCCCCGTGCTCCGGGGCGATGCGCAGGTTGACGCCGCCGGCCAGCGCCAGGTCGGCCTCGCCGGTCAGCAGGGCCTGGCAGGCCAGGTGGACGGCGACCAGCGAGGAGGAGTGGGCGGTGTCGATGGCCAGGCTGGGCCCGTGCAGGCCGAGGGTGGCGGAGACGCGGTTGGCGATGCCGCTGCGCCGCAGGCCGGTGAAGCCGTGCGGGCCGACGGCGCGGGGGCCGTACCGGCTGGCCAGGAACGCGTAGTCGTCCCAGATGGCGCCTATGAAGACGCCGGCGTCGCTGTCCTTGAGGGTGGCGGGGACGATGCCCGCGTCCTCCAGCGCCTCCCAGCCGAGCTCCAGGGCGAGCCGCTGCTGCGGGTCCATGGCGGCGGCCTCCCGGGGGGAGACGCCGAAGAAGCCGGCGTCGAAGCCGTCGATGGCGTCGAGGTAGCCGCCCCGCGCCAGGGCGGGGCCGTGGGCGGGCACGGCGGCGCGGCGGGCGGGCGGGGCGTCGCTGACGGCGTCGACGCCGTCACGCAGCAGCCGCCAGTAGGCGGCGGGGTCGGCGGCGCGCGGGAAGCGGCAGGACATGCCGACGACGGCGATCGGGGCCCGCCGCGGGGGCGGCGGGGCGGCCGGCCGGATTCCCGACGACGACGCCCGGCCGGGCCCGGCCGGGCGAGCCGGACGTTCCGGCGCGGCGCTCACCGACGCCGCCGCCCGGGCCTGCAACACCGCGTCAGCCATGCTTCTCCCCCCACCACGCGTCCGCGCAGGTTCCTTACGCGGATATGACCACCGAAGACCTTCGCGCTCCGCGCTAAAGAGTCACTTAAAGATTTCGGCGGCCTTCGGTCACCGGGACTTCGCGACGTTCAACCGTTCGGCCCACGGCTTGTCGGCCGCGGACCGCCGCGGCCCGGTGTGAATGGTGCTAACGGGTGATCGCGCGCACCCCGGCTGGAATCCGCTCGTTGAAGAAAGTGCCCGATTCCCAACACGGAAGGAATATGACGATGAAGGCAATCGTCAAGGCCGCGGGGCTGACCGCGGCCGGCTGCGCGCTGGTCGCCGGCACGGCGGGGATGGCTTCGGCCGACGGCGGCGTTGGCGCGGGCGCCAAGGGTGCGGCGGTCGGCTCCCCCGGTGTCATCAGCGGAAACGTCGTCCAGGTGCCGATCGGCATTCCGATCAACCTGTGCGGCAACACCATCGACATCATTGCTCTGCTGAACCCGGCGAGCGGCACTGACTGCTCTCAGACCGGCAAGGTCGTCAAGGTCGACGAGGAGCACCACCACCACGCCAAGAAGAGGGGGCACCGCCACCACTGACGCGGTCCCTCGCGCAGCGGGGTCGTCGAAGGGAGATCCCCTTCGGCGACCCCGCTTTTTCACACGCATTCCACACTGTTCCTCCATTCACCCGGCACCGCGCCGCCACCGTCTCTCCACCTTACTCCCGGCCGTTCCCGGCGTTCCCGCCCCGGCCCGTCCCGTGCCTTTCCCGGCGACCGCGCGGGCGGCGGGGCCGTGTCCCCGGAGGTCCTGGCAGGCCGGGGCCCGGGGCCGGTCGGCGGGCCGACCTGCGATCTGCTTGTATGACCGCATGTCCGAATCCGAACCCCTGTCGGCCGACGAACTGCTGGACGTCGTGGACGAGCGGGACCGCGTGGTGGGCCAGGCCCGGCGCGCCGACGCCATGGCGCGCCGGCTGCGGCACCGGTGCGTCTTCGTGCTCGCGCGGGACGCCGCCGGGCGGGTGTTCGTCCACCGCCGGACCGCCCGGAAGATCGTCTTCCCGTCGCTGTACGACATGTTCGTCGGCGGGGTCGTCGGCGCGGGCGAGTCGTACGACGCGGCGGCGCTGCGCGAGGCGGAGGAGGAGCTGGGCGTCTCGGGGCTGCCCGCGCCCGAGCCGCTGTTCACCTTCCTGTACGACACCCCCGAGCACAGCTGGTTCTGCGCCGTCTACGAGGTGCGCTGCGCGCTGCCGGTGCGGCCGCAGCCCGAGGAGATCGCCTGGCACGCCTTTCTCACCGAGGAGGAGCTGCGGGAGCGGCTGACCGAGTGGGAGTGGGTCCCGGACGGCGCGGAGGCGTACCGGCGGCTTGGGGAGTGGCGGCGTGACCGGCGCGGCTAGGGGGTGTCGGTGTCCGGCGTGACCCCGCCCGGCGGCCCTCGCACCGGCGGGCCGCCCGGACGCCCCCGAAGGCCGCCGTCCGGGCGCGGGCGGCTCGCGGCCGCCGCCGCGGACCTGCGGCTGTGGTTCGAGCCGAAGCGGCTGCGCGCGGAGGGCGAGACCCCCGACTACCGCTTCTCCCTCGCCAACGAGCGGACCTTCCTCGCCTGGCTGCGCACCTCGATGGCCCTGGTGGGCGGCGGCTTCGCGGTCGACCAGTTCGTACCGGACCGCGACGGGCCGCTGCGCCTGACGCTGGCCCTGGCCCTGCTGGCCGCGGGCGCGCTGTGCGCGGTGCGGGCGGTGAGCCACTGGGTGCGCTGCGAGCGGGCCATGCGCCGGGGCGAGGACCTGCCCGTCTCCCGCTTCCCCGCGCTGCTGGCGCTGGCGGTCGGGGTGGCGGCGCTGCTGATGGCGGTCGTCGCCGGGTTCGGCGGGGGCGGCCGGTGACGGGCGGGCCGGACCCGGCCCGGGACCGGGGGCTCCAGCCGGAGCGCACCCGGCTGGCCTGGCGGCGCACGACGCTCGCGTGTGCGGCGGTCTGCGCCCTGGCCGTCCGGCAGGCCTTCCACGACGGCGCCGGCCCGGTGCGGCTCCTCGCGCTGGCCCTGGCCCTGCTGGCGTGGACCTGTTTCACGGCCGCCGCCCACCGCCGTGTCCGTGCGATGGCCGCCCCGCGCCCGCCGGCCCTGACTCCGCGCGCCGCCGTGGCCGCGGCGGGCTGCACGGTGGCGCTGGCCGTCTTCGGCGCGCTCGTGGTGCGCTGAGACGCGCTGCGGGCGGCCGGGCCGATACGTACCGGCCGTACGGGCCCGGACCGGCCGTACGGGCCCGGGCCCCGGACCCGGCGGGTCCTACGGGCGCAGCATCCGCATGAGCATCTCGGCCAGGTGGTCGGCGACCTGCTGCGGGCTCAGCGGGCCGTCCGGGCGGTACCAGACGCCCAGGTGGTGGACCGAGCCGAAGTGGTAGTCCACGACCAGGTTCGCCGGGAAGTCGGAGGTGAAGACGCCGGCCCGCTGGCCCTCCTCGACCAGGGCGCGGAAGCGCTCGTGGTAGCGGCGGCGCTCGGCGCGGACCTGCTTGTGCTTCTCGGGGCTGAGGTGGTGCATCGACAGGAAGAAGATCCGCGTGTCGTCCAGGTTCTCGATGCTGGTGACGACGACGTCGGCCGCGGCCTCCCGCAGCCGCCGCTCGACCGGCGCGTCGGCGGCGGCGAAGGCGTCCAGCCGCTCCTGCTGGAGGCGCAGGACGCGGCCGTAGATCTCGTGGAGCAGGTCGTCCTTGGAGCCGAAGTAGTGGTAGAGGGCGCCCTTGGTGACGCCCGCCGCGGCGACGATGTCCTGCACGGAGGTGCGGTCGTAGCCGCTCTCGGCGAACAGCCGGGTGGCGGCGGCAAGCAGCCGCCGGGGCACCGGCTTCCCGTCACCGTCCGCCGCCCTGGCCATGGCCGCCACCCGCCTCTCGCTCGTCCGCTCCCGCGCCGCCGCCGCTACGGGCGCCGCGCAGCTCCCGCCGAAGGATCTTCCCACTTGTCGTCTTCGGCAACTCGGGGAGGATGTCGACCTGGCGAGGGTACTTGTACGCGGCGAGCCGCTGCTCGCAGTAGGCGGTCAGCTCTCCGGCGCTGACCCGGGCGCCCGGGCGGAGGCTGACGAAGGCCCGGACCGTCTCGCCGCGGTAGGGGTGGGGCACGCCGACGACGGCGGCCTCGCGGACCGCGGGGTGGGTGTAGAGCACGTCCTCCACCTCG
Organism: Streptomyces sp. B1866; assembly: GCF_031932565.1. Lineage (NCBI taxonomy): Bacteria > Bacillati > Actinomycetota > Actinomycetes > Kitasatosporales > Streptomycetaceae > Streptomyces > Streptomyces sp. B1866. The sequence goes on along the minus strand of NZ_JAVSCF010000072.1, from coordinate 19,447 downwards.
CGCGGCCAGACCTTGAAGCCGGAGGCGTTGATCATGTCCTTCTTGCGGTCGACCACGTAGAGCCAGCCGTCGGGGTCCATGAAGCCGACGTCGCCGGTGCGCAGCTCGCCGCCGGCCAGGGCGGCGGCGGTGTCGGCGGGCCGCCGCCAGTAGCCGGGGACGACCTGCGGGCCGCTGACGACGATCTCGCCGGGCACGCCGAACGGCACCTCCGCGCCCTGCTCGTCGACGATGCGCACCAGCGTGTCGGCGCCGGGCACGCCGACGGCGAGGGTGCCGGAGGCCGGGTCGACGGGGGCCCGGCGGCCGATGGGCACGCCGGCGCAGGCCGCGGTGCACTCGGTGAGCCCGTAGCCGTTGTGCAGGTACCGGCCGAAGGCGGCCTCGAAGCGCTCGACCAGGGCCGGCGGCAGGGGCGCGCCGCCCGAGGAGAGCACCCGGAAGGACGCGAAGTGGTCCGGGGTGGCCGCGGGGTGCGCCAGGAGGGCCATGTACGCGGTGGACGGGCCGACGGTGTAGGCGGGCCGGTGCTCCAGGAAGGCGTCGAGGACGACGCCGGCCTCGAAGCGGTGGGCCAGCACCAGCGTGCCGCCCGCCGCGAGGCAGGCCGACAGCTGGGCGACCATGCCGGTGATGTGGAACAGCGGCGCCATGGCGAAGTAGGCGGCAGGCGCGGGCAGCGCCTGGTTCACGCGCTGCCGCTCGGCGTTGTAGGCGATGTTGCCGTGGGTGTTGGTGGCGCCCTTGGGGCTGCCGCTGGTCCCGGAGGTGTAGCTGATCAGGGCGACGTCCCCGGCCGCGGGCGCGGGTACCGGCGGCCGGGCGGCGCCGGCCGCGGCGGCCGCGGCGAGGTCGTCGGCGCCCTCGGGCGGCGCGATCCGCCCCTCCCGCAGCACGCGCGGGTCGTCGCGCCGCTGGTGGTCGTACGCGCTGGCGGTGAGCGCCACCCGCACCGGCAGCGCGGCGGCCACCTCCCGCACGTACTCCCGCCAGGCGTGGTCGGAGCAGACCAGGGCGGTGGCGCCGGAGTCGGTGAGGATGTGCGTCAGCTCGCCGGCCTTGTACATCGGGTTGACCGGGACGACCGTGCCGCCCGCCTTCCACGCGCCGAGCAGCGCGAGCACGTAGCCGGGGGTGTTCTGGAGCATGACCGCGAGCCGGTCGCCGGGCCGGAAGCCGCGGGCCGCGAGGTGCCCGGCGACGCCGTCGGAGAGCGCGTCGGTCTCCCGGTAGCTCAGCCGCCCGTCGAAGTAGGCGAGCGCCGTGCGGTCCGGCGCGGCGCGGGCGGTGTCCCGGAAGGCGTGCAGCACGCTGGGCGGCGGCTGGACGGGGCCGCGCTGGGCCTGGTTGAGCAGGGAGAGCCAGGGCCGGTCCCGGTAACCGCGTGCGGTGCCCACGATCGCGCGCCTCCTTCGGTGTGCTCGCAGGGTGTGCTCGCAATGGTGTACTCGCATAGGAGACTAACCAGTCGGTATGTACGGGCGGAAGGGGGCCGTCCGGGCGGGGCCACCGCCGGGTGACGGGACATGGAACCGGAGGGATCCGAATCGCGCTGCGTTACGTCCATTGGACGACCAGTCGGGTCCGCACACGCGGAGGTGGCACGAAATGGCCGGTTTCAGATCTCTTGCACGAGAAGTTCGCAATCCGCGCAGACACGTCACCCAGCGGCGCACCTCGCTGCGCAAGTGCCTGGAGCGGTTCGCGCCCTACGGGCACCGGGCGACGTGGCACCATCTGTGCGGCCGCGCCGGGTTCGCCCCGGAGGACCGCAGGCCCGAACCCGGGCGGCTGATGGCGGCGCTGGAGGAGCTGGAGGAGGCCCGCGTCCTGTGGCTGGCGTACGAGGCGGAGTTCGCCGAGCGGCGCCGGCAGGAGAAGCACGACGGGATCCGCCAGCCGGTCGGCGTGGATGACTGGCACCTGCACGCCTGGGGAGGGTGCGACATCCTCCCCTGCGAGAACCCCGAGGAACACCCGGACGGCCGGCTCGCGGACGTCCTCGCCCGGCTGATCCGCGCGCTGGAGGAGGGGCCGGGGACGGCCTGCCCCGTCTGCGCCGACAGCCGGCTCGTCTGGCGCGGGGGGGCGCACCGCCGCCCCGCGGCCGGACCGGTCTGCCTGGGTTGCGGAGTGGCGGTGCCCACCGCGCTGCTGACTCCCGAGGCCCGGGAGGCGGCCAGGCGCGCCGCGGCCGAACCGCGGTACGCGGCCGTGTGACACGCGCCACCGCCAGGCGCACGGCTCCGCCGTGGCCACGGCCGGCGCACCGCGCGATCCCCTGTCGGCGCGCGTCCTCACGACCGCCGCGCGTTGACAGGGGGACGGGCCTCTCGCATGCTGAGCAAGCGCTTAGTAGGTGTATTGGCCCCGGGAGGCACGGACATGGCAGAGCCCCGCATCTTCTCCTCGCCCGACGACCTGCGGTCCGCGGTCGGCGCGGACCTCGGTCCCAGCGACTGGCTGGAGGTCGACCAGAAGCGGATCGACCTGTTCGCGGACGCCACCGGAGACCACCAGTGGATCCACGTGGACCCGGAGAAGGCCGCCGCGGGGCCCTTCGGCACGACGATCGCGCACGGCTACCTCACGCTGTCTTTGCTTCCGCTGTTCACCCCCCAACTGCTGCGCGTCGAGGGCGTGCGGATGGGCATCAACTACGGCGTGAACAAGGTCCGTTTCCCCGCCCCCGTCCCGGTCGGCTCGCGGCTGCGCGCCACCGGCCGGGTCGCCGAGGTGGCCGACGTCACGGGCGGCGTTCAGGTCGCGCTGGCGGTGGCGCTGGAGCGGGAGGGCGGGGACAAGCCGGTGTGCGTGGCCGAGCCCGTGGTGCGCTACCTCTTCTGAATCCGAGGCGGTCGCAGGTGTGCTGAGGCTGCCGGGGCTGCCGCGTGTCCGGCGCCGCACGGGCGGTGTGCCGTACGGCCCGTACGGCGCCGGAGCGGGCGGCGCCGGGCCTCAGGCCCCGACCATGCGCAGCACCAGGTCGGCGTAGAGCGCGCCGATCTCGTCGGGCGTGCGGCGGCCCGTCGCCTTGAACCAGCGGGCGACGTCGATGCACAGCGACATCACCGCGAGGGTCGTGCCGCGCACGTCGGGCACGTCGAAGTCGCCCGACCGCACCCCGTCCTCGATGATCGAGCGCACCGCGCCGTCCGTGGCCCGCCGCAGGGCCACGATGTCGGCCAGGTGCTCCTCGTCCAGCGCCTCCAGCTCGTACTGCACCACGCGCGCGGTGGTGTGCCGCTCGGCGTGCCAGCGGACGAAGGACCGCACGGCGTCGGCGAGCCGCCGGGACGGGGTGCCGGGCGCGTCCCGGGCCCGCTCCACGATGGCCAGCGCGAGCTGGTGGCCGTTCCTGCTGATCTGGTACAGCAGCTCTTCCTTCGTGCGGTAGTGGATGTAGAGGGCGGCGGGGCTCATGCCCGCGCGGCCGGCGATGTCGCGGGTGGTGGTGGCGTGGTAGCCGCGCTCGGCGAAGGCGCTCACGGCCGCGGACACCAGCCGCCTGGCCGCCTCCGGGGTGATCCCGGACCACTCCTCGACCCGCTCCTCGCTGCCCGTCGCCTCCGTGTCCATGGCGGACACCCTACAGCGGCGGGTGAGCGAGTGCTTAGATCCGGCGGCGGAGCCCTCCGGCGGGCGGCCCCGGCGGGCGGCCCCGGCGGGCGGCCCCGGCGGGCGGCCCCGGCGGGCGGCCCCGGCGGGCGGCCCCGGCGGGCGGCCCCGGCGGGCGGCCCCGGGCCGGCCGCGGGTCCGCGGTCGGCCCGGGGCTCCCCGAAGGGACCCGTGGGGGGCGTCTCAGAAGGCCGCGACGCCGGTCAGCGCGCGGCCGATCAGCAGCTTCTGGATCTGGCTCGTGCCCTCGTACAGCGTCATCACGCGCGCGTCGCGCAGCAGCTTGCCCGCGGGGTACTCGTCGATGTATCCGTAGCCGCCGAAGACCTGGAGGGCGTTGTTGGCGCAGCGCACGGCGGCCTCGCTCGCGAACAGCTTGGCCACGGACGACTCGGTGGCGAACGGCAGCCCCCGCTCGATGTGGTCGGCGACCCGCCAGGTCAGCAGGCGCGCGGCGGAGACGTCCACCGCGATGTCGGATATCAGCTCCTGGACCAGCTGGCGGCCGGCGATCGGGCTGCCGAACTGCTCGCGCTCGCCCGCGTACCTCACGGCCGCGTCCAGGCACGCCTGCGCGATGCCCACGCACCCGGCCGCGACCGACATCCGGCCCTTGGTGAGCGCGGACATGGCCACGGAGAAGCCCTTGCCCTCCGGCGCGACCATCGCGGAGGCCGGCACGCGGACGCCCTCGAAGACCAGTTCGGCGGTGGCCTGGCCGCGCAGGCCGAGCTTGCCGTGGATCTCGCGCCGGGTGAGGCCCGGGGTGTCGGCGGGCACCAGGAAGGCGCTGACGCCCTTGTGCCCGGGGTCGGCGCCGGTGCGGGCGAAGACCAGGACCACGTCGGCCCAGGTGCCGTTCGTGATGAACATCTTGGTGCCGTCGATGACGTACGCGTCGCCGTCCCGCCGCGCGCGGGTGGTCAGGTGCGCGGCGTCCGACCCGACGCCGGGCTCGGTCAGGCCGAAGCTGCCGACCGCCTCGCCCGCGCACAGCCGCGGCAGCCACGTCCGCTTCTGCTCCTCGCTGCCCCAGGCCGCGATCGACTTGGCGACCAGGCCCAGCGAGACGGACAGGATGCCGCGCACGGCGGAGTCGGCGCGGCCCAGCTCCTCGGTGACCAGCACGTAGCTGAAGTGGTCGCCGCCGGAGCCGCCGTACTCCTCGGGGACCGTGAGGCCCAGGAAGCCGAGCGCGCCCAGCTTCTTCACGATGCCGCGGTCCACGCTCTCGGCGCGGTCCCACGCGGCGGCGTGGGGGACGACCTCGCGCTCGGCGAAGTCCCTGGCGAGCTGCTGGACCGCGGCCTGCTCTGGGCTGAGCGCGAGATCCATGGCGTACCTCCCGGTCGGTGGGCCGACCGCCTGCCCGCGCGGGGGCGCGGACGGCGGATCGGCCTGTCGACGCGTCGACACGACGACACGTCGGACGTGTCGGCGTGTCGGTGGATCGACAGGCCGGCGGGCCTGGCGCGGCCCCGGCGGACCGGTGGTCCGGCCGACGGCCCGTCTTCGGTCCGACTATAAATTACCACTGCTAGTTTTCTGGCGGCAGCCTCTACTATGTGCCGCATGGCCCGACCCCGCAAGCCCCTGCTCAGCCGCGAGCGCATCGTCGCGGCGGCGCTCGCGCTCGTGGACGCGGAAGGGCTCCAGGCCGTCTCGACCCGCCGGCTCGCCGCCGAACTGGGCGTCAGCGGCCCGTCGCTGTACAACCACTTCACGACCAAGGACGACATCCTGGACGCGGTCGCGGACACCGTCGTCGCCCAGGTCGACGTGTCGGTGTTCCACGACGGCACGGACTGGCGCGCGGCCCTGCTGGCCTGGGGCCGCTCCTACCGGGCCGCGCTGGCCGCGCACCCGCACATCGTGCCGTTCCTCGCCCAGGGCCCCGGCCGCCGCCCGGCGGGCCTGAGGATGGCGGACGCCGTCTTCGGCGGCATGGTGGCGGCGGGCTGGCCGCCCGCGTACGCCACCCGGATCGGCGCGCTGATGCGGTACTTCGTCGCCGGGTCGGCCCTCGGCTCGTTCGCCCGCGGCTTCGTCGACGACCCGGCCGCCTACGATCCGGCCGCCTACCCGCACCTGGGCCAGGCCCACCTGCTGGCCGAGCACCAGCAGCAGGTGGACGAGGGCGCGTTCGAGACCGGGCTCGCGGCGCTGGTGGACGGCCTGGGCCGGCAGTACGAGCGGGTGGCCGGGGCGGCCGCGCACAGAGCCGGACCGGGCCCCTGAGCGGCCGCCGGCTACAAGACCACCGAGCCGGAAGACCACCGGCCAGCCGGCCGCCGGCCAGATGACCGCCCGCTAGAAGACCACCAGCGCCCGGCCGCCGCGCCCCGCGAGCATCGCGTCGAAGGCCGCGGGGATGCCCTCCAGGCCGATCCGCTCGGTCACCATGCCGCCGAGGTCGAAGCTGCCGTCCCGCACGTGGGCGGCGATGGCCGGGAGGTCCCGGGCCGGGTCGCTGTTGCCGTAGACGCAGCCGGAGAGCGTGCGGCCGAAGTGGAACAGCTCCAGCGCGGAGAAGGAGACCTGCTGGTCCTTGCCGCCGATGCCGACCACGGTGGTGCGGCCGCCGCGCCGGGTGGAGCTCCAGGCCGTACGGATGGTCTCGGCCCGGCCGACGCACTCGATGGCCACGTCCGCGCCGAACCCGCCGGTCAGCTCGCGGATCCGCTTGGCGGTACGGTCCGAGGCCACCACGAACTCGGTGGCGCCCGCCGCGCGGGCCAGCTCCTCCTTCGCCGGGGAGACGTCCACCGCGACGATCGCGCCCGCGCCGGCGATGCGGGCCGACTGCAGGACGGCCAGGCCCACGCCGCCGACGCCGAAGACGGCCACCGACTCGCCCGGGCGCACCGCGGCGCTGTTGCGGACCGCGCCGTAGCCGGTGAGGACCGCGCAGCCCAGCAGCGCGGCGTCGGCCAGCGGCACGCCCGCGGGCACCGGCAGCACGGCGCGCTCGGCGACCACGGTCTCCTCGGCGAAGACGGCCGAGCCCAGGCCCGGGTACAGCTCGCCGCCGTCGCGGGCGAGCTTGGCGTACGGCACGCCGGCGGCGTCGCCCGCCTTGGCGCACAGCCACGGCTCGCCCAGGTCGCAGAAGTGGCAGCCGCCGCAGGCCGGCGCCCAGTTGACCACCACCGGGTCGCCGGGCGCGACGGTGCGCACGCCCTCGCCGAGGGAGACGACCGTGCCCGCGCCCTCGTGCCCGAGGACGGCGGGGGCGGGCTGCCGCAGGGTGCCGTTGGCCAGCGACAGGTCGGAGTGGCACACGCCCGCGGCGGCGAGCCTGACCCGTACCTGGCCGGGCCCGGGAGCGGGCAGGTCGATGTCGTCGATCGTCAGCGGGGCGCCCACGGCGGGCAGGACGACGGCTCGGGTCATGAGGGCGGGGTCTCCTTGGCGGCGGGACGGGGGACGGCGGGTGCGGGGTGCCGGGGAGCGGCGGGGTGCCGGCGGGCGGACCTGGCGGGCCCGGTCCCGGGGCCCGGTCCCGGGGCGCGGGTGCGGCGGGCGGATCCGGCGCCCCCGGCCGACGGGCGGGCCGACGGCCGGCGGGCGGGCCGGGCTCGGGCGGGTTCGCTCAGGACCGGCGGCGACGGGTCAGAACTGGAGGGACTTGGGCTGGAGGTATTCGGCCAGGCCGTGCGTGCCCAGCTCGCGCCCCACGCCCGACTGCTTGTAGCCGCCGAAGGGTGCCAGCGGGTTGAACCGGCCGCCGTTGATGTCGACCTGGCCGGTGTCCATGCGGCGGGCGAAGGCGACGGCCGCCGCCTCGTCGGCCGCCCACACGGCTCCGCCCAGCCCGTACACCGTACCGTTGGCGATGCGCAGCGCCTCCTCCTCGTCCTCGTACCGCAGGACGGCCAGGACCGGGCCGAAGATCTCCTCCTGCGCGATGGTCATGCCGGGCGTCACGTCCGCGAAGACGGTGGGCGCGACCCAGTAGCCGCGCGTCAGCCCCTCCGGCGCCTCCGGGCCGCCCGCCACCAGGCGCGCGCCCTCCGCCACGCCCCGCTCGATGTAGCCGCGCACCCGGTCGCGCTGGACGGCGCTGACCAGGGGCCCGAGCCGGGTGGCCGGGTCGCGCGGGTCGCCGGGCGGGTACTTCTTCGCGGCCGTGGCGGCCAGGCCCACGGCCTCGTCGTAGTCGGCGGCGTGCACCAGCATCCGGGTCCAGGCGCTGCACGTCTGGCCGGAGTTGGCGAAGACGTTGGCGACGCCGACGTTGACGGCGCGGGCCAGGTCGGCGCCGGGCAGGATCACGTTGGCCGACTTGCCGCCGAGTTCCAGGGCGACCCGCTTGACGGCCCCGCCGGCCAGCGCGCCGATGCGCCGGCCGACCGCGGTGGAGCCGGTGAAGGAGACCAGGTCCACGCCCTCGTGCTCGGCCAGCGCCTGGCCGGCGACCGGGCCGCGGCCGGTGACGAGGTTGAACACGCCGGCCGGCAGGCCCGCGGCGTCCACCGCCTCGGCGAACAGCTGGGCGACCAGCGGCGTGTCCTCCGCGGGCTTGAGTACGACCGTGCAGCCCGCCGCGAGGGCCGGCGCGACCTTGGCGACGATCTGGTGCAGCGGGTAGTTCCAGGGGGTGATCGCGGCGACGACGCCGACCGGCTCCTGGTAGACGGTGGAGTTGCCGACCCTCTCCTCGAAGGGGTACTCGGCGGCCAGCTTCGCGTACGTGCCCGCCACGGTGATCGGCAGGTCGGCGTGGACCGGCTGGGACAGCCGCAGCGGCGCGCCGAGTTCGGCGGTGACGGTCTCGGCGATCTCGTCGCGGCGGGCGGCGAGCGCGTCGCGCAGCGCGGCGACCCGCTCGGCGCGCGCGGCGGGCGGGGTGGCGGCCCAGCCGGGGAAGGCGGCGCGGGCGCCCCGTACGGCGGCGTCCACGTCCTCGGCCGTGCCCGCCGGCACGGCGCCGATCACCTGCTCGTCGGCCGGGTTGACGACCTCGATCACCTCGCGGCCGGCGGGCGCCCGCCACGCGCCGTCCGTGTACATCCCGTCATGGGCCTTCATGGTCGCCCTCCCGTGCCCGGCCACTGTGGTCCGCTGGCGGGGACCAAACTAGCGCCGGTAGTTTTTCGGTGCCAGGGGGCGCGGCGTGCCGTCCCTCACGGCGTCGACGGACACCGCGGCGCGGGCGGCGGACGCGGTTCCGCGCGCGCCGCCCCTGGGCGGCGGCAGGACGCCCGCCGGGACCGTGGTCCGCGCACATGTCCCGGGCGGCATGCCGCGCAGGCGGGCCGCACCCGGCGCGCCACCCGGAGCCCCGAGACCATCAGCGCGGGACTGGTGGCCGATCTTCACGGGCATCGGCATCTCCGCCGTCTTCCTCATCAACCTGGCCTGTCTCGCCTTCGCCCAGTCGGCGATACGGCACGCCCGGGCCCACGGCCTGTCCACGGTGCCCTCCGGCCGGATCGCCGGACTGGAGTCGTTCAGCCAGTGGACCCCGTCCGCGGGCTTCTACTCCGCCGCGGTGTGGACCATCGGATCGCTGATCACCGTGGGGCTCGTGGGGGACGTCTACGTCTACTCCGGAGCGGTCACCGCGATCAACGTGGTGCTCTTCTACGCGATGAAGTGCAGCGGCGCCAGCGCCGCCGAGGTCCGCGTCGCCCTCGGACGGGCCTGCCTGGCCGCGGAGCGCCTGCGGTACCTCTCCGCGCGCTGAGGCGGGCCGGCTCGGCGGGCACCCCTGCGCGGCGGTGCCCGCGGAGCCGCGCTCAGCCGAGCACGGGTTCGAGGTAGCGGCGCAGGAGTTCCTTGGCCTCGGCCACGATCTCCGGGTCGCCCTGCGGGTCGGCGCGGAAGGCGAGCCGCAGGACCGCGTCCGCGGCCTCGACCGCGATCAGCAGCACGAGGCGCAGCCGCTCGGGCGCCGGCGGGCCCGGGCAGGCGTCCGCGCCGTCCGGCGGCCGCGGTCTCCCGCCGTCCGCCAGCCCCAGGCGCTCGCCGAGGAGGCCGATGAGGCGGTCCACGACCAGGTCGTTGGGCCGCTCGCGGGCGGCCGCGCCGGGCAGCGGCGCGCCGAACTCGACGAGCGCGAAGCCGGGCGCCCCGCGCTTCATCGCCAGGTACTCCTCGACCACGACCTCCACGGCCTGCCGCCAGTCGAGGCTCCGGCGCCGGTCGGGGCCGGACGGGCCGGGCGCCGCCGCGGCGTCCAGGGCGGCCAGGCGGTCCTCGACGCGCGCGCTGTACTCGTCCAGGTTGCGGTGGGCCAGCGCCTCGGCCATCGCGCGCTTGTTGGGGAAGAAGCGGTAGACCGAGCCTATGGGGACCGCGGCCCGCTCGGCGACCGCGCGGGTGCTCAGGGCCTCGTACCCGACCTCCTCCAGGAGCCGGGCGCAGGCGTCGAGGATCCGGTCGAGGCGTTCCGCGCTGCGGCGCTGGACCGGTGCGCGGCGGAGGGGCGGTGTCGGCATCCCACCTATCCTGCCCGATCTTGACGCGTCAGACCGCTAATCCTATGGTTTAGCATAGGAATGAACGGACGAGCGGGAGCGCGTGATGAGCGGTGACACCGGCACGCGGGCGGCACGGGAGCCGTCCGGCTCCGCGGGGTTCGGCAACGAGCACAGCAGCGAGGCCGTGCCCGGCGCGCTGCCGCAGGGGCGCAACTCCCCGCAGCGCGCCCCCCTCGGGCTGTACGCGGAGCAGCTGAGCGGCACCGCCTTCACCGAGCCGCGCGCCCACAACCGCCGCTCCTGGCTCTACCGCATCCGCCCCTCGGCCGCGCACCCGCCCTTCCGGCGCGCCGGGGACGGGGCCCGGTTCACCGACCCCGTGCGGGCCGGTGCCGTCCACGACCCCAACCGGCTGCGCTGGGACCCGCTGCCCGCCCCTGCGGCGGGCACCGACTTCCTCGACGGCCTGTGGACGCTCGGCGGCAACGGCGACTCCGCCCGCCGCGCCGGCATGGCCATCCACCTCTACGCGGCCGACACGCCCATGACCTCCCGGGTCTTCGGCGACGCCGACGGCGAGCTCCTGATCGTCCCGCAGCACGGCGCGCTGCTGCTGCGCACCGAGTTCGGCCCGCTGCGGGCCGCCCCGGGCCACGTGGCGCTGATCCCGCGCGGGGTGCGCTTCCGCGTCGAGCTGCCGGACGGCGCCGCCCGCGGCTACGTGTGCGAGAACCACGGCCGCCCCTTCACCCTGCCCGAGCTGGGTCCCGTCGGCGCCAACGGCCTGGCCGCCCCGCGCGACTTCCTGGCCCCGGCGGCGGCGTACGAGGACGTGTCCGGACCGGTGGAGGTGGTGGTCAAGTACTGCGGCGAGCTGTGGACCGCGACGTACGACCACTCCCCGCTGGACGTGGTGGCCTGGCACGGCAACCACGTGCCGTACGTGTACGACCTGCGCCGCTTCAACGTGCTCGGCACGATCAGCTACGACCACCCGGACCCGTCGATCTTCACGGTGCTCACCTCGCCGTCCGGCACGCCCGGCCAGGCGAACGTCGACTTCGTGGTCTTCGCGCCGCGCTGGCTGGTCGCCGAGGACACGTTCCGGCCGCCGTACTTCCACCGCAACGTGATGAGCGAGTACATGGGTCTCGTCGAGGGCGCCTACGACGCCAAGGCGGGCGGCTTCCTGCCGGGCGGCGGCTCGCTGCACAACATGATGTCCGCGCACGGCCCGGACCGGGAGACCCACGAGCGGGCCGCCGCCGCCGAGCTGGCGCCGGTGAAGCTCGACGACGGGCTGGCGTTCATGTTCGAGACCCGCTGGCCGGTGGCGGTCACCCCGCAGGCACGGGAGGCCGGCCACCTGCAACGCGGCTACGACGACGTGTGGCGGGGCCTGGAGCGCCACTTCGGCCCCTGACGCCCCGCGCGCCCGCGCCCGGCACCCGCGCCCGGCGCCGGCCGCCCCGCGGGCCCCGGCACCGCCCCCGCACGACCGCGCCCCCGACCCGACCGCGACCGGAAGACCGCGCCGTGACCGACTTCTCCCCCGACTCCCTCACGCTCAACGGCAAGCTGCCCCTGTGGTACCAGGTCTCGCAGTCGCTGCGGGCGTCGATTCTCGGCCGCCGCCCCGGCGACCCGCTGCGCCTGCCCACCGAGGACCGGCTCGCCGCCCACTACGGGGTCAGCGTGCTGACGATACGGCAGGCGCTCAAGGAGCTGGAGTCCGAGGGCCTGATCAGCCGCCACCGGCGGCGCGGGACGTTCATCGAGCCGCACGCGCGCCGCGGCGCGCCCGTGCCGCTGCTGGGCACGGTGGACGCGATCGTGGCCCAGCAGTCCGGGGAATGGACGACCGTGCTCGGCCACGGGCCCGCGCCGGTGCCCGCCGAACTGGCCGAGCACTTCCCCGGTCTTGAGGAGGGGGTGGTCTACCGCAGGCTGCGCCGGCAGGAGCGCGACGGCGAGCCGGTCAACTGGGCGGAGAACCTCGTACGGCCCGAGCTGGCCGAGCGCATCGACCTGGCGGACCTGGCGCGCTGGCCCATGACCCGGGTGCTGCGGGACGCGGTGGGCGTGCGCATCAGCCGCGTCACGAACACCGTGGAGGCCAGGCTGGCGGACCCGGAGACCGCGCGGCTGCTGCGGATACCGCTGCTCAGCCCGATCCTGCACGTGACCGGTGTGACGTACGACGAGAACGGGCGGGCGGTGGACGCGGCCCGCATCCGCTACCGGGGGGACCGCTTCTCGTTCTCCGTCAGCGTCGACGTGCCCGTCTCCGCGCCCTGAGCCGCCGCGCCGCCCCTGCGGGGCATCCGGCTCGCGCGGGGCGCTGCGGGACCGGCGGGGGCACAGTGTCGCCGGCTGGGGAGTACCGGCTCCACTGTGCTCCCCTCGATCACTGCATCGCGCTCCCCTCAACGGCTCCGGGCGCGCGGCGGACGGCGGGTGCGCGGCGCCTCCCGAGGGCCGGACCCGTGAGGGGCACCGGCCCGGCGGGAGCACCGGATCCGCCGCGCGTCAGCCGCGGCTGCCGAACAGCGAGCGCCGCAGCCTCCGCAGCGGGGCGAACAGCGACACCTTGGCGCCGCGGCTGTCGTCCACGCGCGCGCGGTCACGCGACGTCAGCTGCTGCATCAGCACTGCCGCGCCCTCGACTTCGCGGCGGGGCACGGCGGGGCCGCCGAGGACCGCGAGGTGGCGGTCGAGACGGGCACCGGCCGCGCCGCCGCATTCGATGGCCGGCACACGCGGCCTGCTGCGTACTGTTATCTGCTCCATGACACTCCCCACCCTACGAGGGCACCGCCCTGGTACAAGGGCACTCGCCCTGGGCAGGGTAACCCTACCTCCCCGATCCGTCACCTGCGCATCGCCACTGCGGATTCACCCCCGTGACAAGGGGGTTGACGGCAGGCACCCGCCGTGTCGCCGTCGCGGGAGGGCGCACCGCCCCGGCGGCCGGGGGCGGCGCGGCCCGGGACGCCGGCCGGGTACCCGTGACGGAGGCGGGTAGAGGAGTACATTCGGCCCGCGTCACGCGATGGGGGGAGGACCCTGGGATGAGCGGAGGTCCGGGAGGGCCGCAGGGCCCGGCAGGCCCGGAGGGCCCCGGTGGTCCGGAGGGCGGACCGGGCGCGCCGGACGGCTCCGGCGGCCGGGAGGACGGCCGGGACGGCAGCCGGAACCGCGGCCGCGACGGCCAGCGGTACGCGCGACTGGTGGCGGGCCGCTACCGGCTGCTGGGCGAGCTGGGCCGCGGCGGCATGGGTGTGGTCTGGCAGGCGCGCGACGAGGTGCTGGGCCGCGAGGTGGCCGTCAAGGAGGTGCGCGCGCCGGCGGGCCTGGCCGACCGCGACGTGGCGCTGCTGTACGCGCGCCTGGAGCGGGAGGGCCGGGCGGCCGCCCGGGTGACGCACCGCAACGTGGTGACGGTCTACGACGTGGCCGTCGAGGCCGGCCACCCGTGGATCGTCATGGAGCTGGTGCGCGGCCTGTCCCTGGCCGACGTGATCCGCCACGAGGGCGCGCTGCCGCCGGCCCGCGCCGCCGCCGTCGGCACGCAGGTGCTCGCCGCGCTGCGGGCCGCGCACGGGGCGGGCGTGCTGCACCGGGACGTCAAGCCCGCCAACGTGCTGCTGGCGAACGACGGCCGCGCGGTGCTCACCGACTTCGGCATCGCCGTGGCCGAGGGCGACTCGGCGCTGACGCTCACCGGGGAGCTGCTGGGCTCGCCGGAGTTCCTGGCGCCGGAGCGGGCGCTGGGGCACGCGCCGGGCCCGGCCTCGGACCTGTGGTCGCTGGGGGTGACGCTGTACGCGGCGGTGGAGGGCCGGTCGCCGTTCCGCCAGGACACGCCGCTGAGCACGCTGCGCGCCGTGGTCGACGAGCCCCTGCCGCCGCCGCGCCGGGCGGGCCCGCTCGCGCCCGTCCTGGACGGGCTGCTGCGCAAGGACCCGGCCTCGCGGCTGACGGCGGACGAGGCGGAGCGCATGCTGCGGATCGCGGCGGCCGGCGGCACGCCGCGGGCCACGCCGCCGCCCGGCGGCACCGCCCCGACCCGGGTCCTGGCCGCGCCGTCCCCGTACGCGCCGCACGGCCCGTACGACAGCCCGTACGCGCCGGAGGGCCCGGGCGGACCTGGTGGCCCTGGCGGCCCGCCCTCGGGCCCGCTACCGCCCGGTGCGGACACGCCGCCGCACCGGCCGCGCCGCGCGGTGGCCGCGGTGGTGGCCGGGGCGGTGGCCGCGGTGCTGGCGCTGGGCGGCCTGACGTGGGCGCTGATCGCCGTCAACAGCGGCGGTGACGACAAGGACGGCGGCGCGTCGCAGGAGAGCCCGAGCGGCGGCGCGACCGCCGGCCGCAGCTCCGGGGCGAGCGCGACGGGCTCCGGTCCGTCGACGGCGTCGGCCTCCGCCTCGCCCTCGCCGACCGGTTACGCGCTCACCGTCGTGCTGCGGGCCGACCGCGGCAGCTACGCCGGGGCCTGCCCGCCTCCGGCCGCGCAGGCGCCCGCGTTCTCCGCGACGCTGACGGTCGACCGGGACGCGACGGTCGAGTACCGGTGGATCACCGGCAGCGGCGAGGTGTCCGGCGGCGGCTGGCAGACCGCCCGGCTGGACGGCGGCGAGCCGCTGACGGTGCGGCACGCCGAGACCGGGTACGAGCCGGACGGCACCCGGCGCGACTGGATCGCCGTGGAGACCAGGAGCCCGAAGTCGGTCACCTCCAACCGCGCCTCCTTCGCCGTGGTGTGCCAGGAGGCCCCGCCGTCGGGCGGGGCCTCCTCGCCCGCCCCGTCGGCCAGCGCGAGCGCGAGCGGACAGGGTGGGAGCACCGGCTGACGGGCCGCCGGCCGTGCGGGACGCGCGGCGCGCCGGGGTCAGTCCACCGACTCCAGGACCGGCAGGTAGCCGCCGGACTGGCCGGCGGCGGTCGGGTGGTAGGACTCGTAGACCGGGAGCGCGACGCTGTGCAGCCACTCGTCGTCGGAGCAGATCTCGTGGCCGCTGAAGGCGGCCGCCACGTTGCCGAAGGCGAAGCCGTGGGCGGCGGCGCGCTGGGCGATGACGGAGTTGAGGAAGTCGGAGGCGTCGTTGATCGCGGCGCGCTCGGTCTCGGTGAGGCCGAAGGTGCACGAGCCGCTGAGCCGGTAGAAGCGCGGGTAGCCCAGGACGGCGACGTGCGCGGCCGGCGCCCGGGAGGTGACGGCGGAGTAGACCTGGTCGAGCCGGCCGGGCAGGATGTCGCGGACGAAGGCGCGGGCCTCGGCGATGCGGCTCAGGCAGTTGCTCTCACCGGGCTGGACGCAGATGGTCATGACGTCGGAGAAGCCGGCGTCGTTGCCGCCGATGGTGATGCTCACCAGGCTGGTGGCCGCGTTCAGCGGGCCGAGCTGGTTGTTCAGCACGTCACCGGTGCGGGCACCGGAGCAGGCGGTGAAGGAGAACCCGGCGGCGGCGTGGGCGCCGGCCCACAGGGCCGGGTAGGCCCGGCTGGTGCGGTGGCAGTCGCCGCTGGCGTCGTCGTAGCCGCCCGCGCCGACGCCGGACGAGTAGGAGTCGCCGAGGGCCACGTAGACGGGTCCCGCCGTGGCCTGGGCGTGCGCGGCGCCCGCGCCGGTGACCAGGGCCATGGCGGACAGGGCCACGGCGCAGGCGGCCGCCTTGAGTCTGGTGAGGTTCATCGCGTTCTCCTGTGGGGTGGTCGGCTGTCGCTTCCGAGGTGACGCGCGTAGCTACGTGGGGTGTACGCGCGCCAGGTGTCGGCCGTACCGCCCGCCTGGTTGCGAGGGGATGACATGACTATGTCATGCGCCCGAACCCCGCGGTCTATGCGCGTAGTTGGCAAATTCTTGCCCTCAAGTCGGGGCAGGTTCGCCCGGTTGGCCGAGCACGCCGGCACGGGCACCGGCTTCCTGTTCGCCGTACGGACGAAGGCGGCACGGCGCCGGCGAGGGAGGGCGGCCCCCGCGCGACGCACCCCGGCGAACGGCCCCGCGCGGCCGCGGTCCTGTCGGCACGTCAGCCGCGCGGCCACCCCCGGGAGATGCCGGCGGCGGCACCGGCGCGTTACGCCGCATGACATGGCTATGCCATCTCGCCCGAGCCCTTGAACCGCCCCGGCGGCCAGGAAGACCATGTACATGGCAACGGGCGACGGACTGTCCGCCGGCCGGGCCCTGCCAGGACGCGCACCCGCGCGCTCCACCCACCCCCCACGGCGCACCCGCCCCCGCGCCGCCTTACGAGGAGGACCCCCTCGCGATGGCAGTGATACGTAACACCCGCAACCCTCGGACACGTGACACCCACGGCACCCGCTCCACCCGGGCCGGCCTGACCGCGGCGGCCGTCGCCGCGGCCGCCGTACTCGGCGCGGCCACCGCGCTGCCCGCCGGTGCGGCGGAGCCGGCGCCCGCCGAGGGCGCCGTCATCGGCGCGGGCTCCACCGGCGCGGTCAAGGACAGCTACATCGTCACCCTCGACCGCCGCGCCGGCGGGAGGTCCGCGTCCGCCCGCGGCAGGGACGTGATCGCCGCCTACGGCGGCACGATACGCCGCACCTACGAAGCCGCGCTGAACGGCTACGCCGTCCGCCTGACGGCCGGCCAGGCCCGCAGACTGGCCGCGGACCCGGCCGTCGACCAGGTGGTCCAGGACACCGCGGTCTCCCTCGACGCCACCCAGACGAGCCCGCCGTCCTGGGGCCTGGACCGCGTCGACCAGGCCGGCCTGCCGCTGGACGGCGCCTACACCTACCCCGACGGCGCGGGCGCGGGCGCGACCGTCTACGTCATCGACACCGGAGTCCGGATCAGCCACAGCGACCTCGGCGGCCGGGCCGTCGACGGCTACGACGCGGTGGACGGCGACACCGTCGCCCAGGACGGCCACGGGCACGGCACCCACGTGGCCACCACCGCCGCCGGCACCGCCTACGGCGTGGCCAAGGCCGCGAAGGTCGTCGCCGTCCGCGTGCTGGACAACAACGGGTCCGGCACCACCTCCGGCGTCATCGCGGGTATCGACTGGGTGACCCGCAACCACCGGGGCCCGTCGGTGGCCAACCTCTCGCTGGGCGGCAGCGCGAGCACCGCGCTGGACAACGCCGTGCGCAACTCCGTCGCCAGCGGCGTCACCTACGCGGTGGCGGCCGGCAACTCCTCGGCGGACGCCAGCCGCTACTCCCCCGCCCGCGTCACCGAGGCGATCACCGTCGGCGCCACCACCAGCTCCGACGCCAAGTCCTCGTTCTCCAACTACGGGCCGGTGCTCGACCTGTTCGCTCCCGGATCGGGCATCACCGCCGGCTGGAACACCGGCGACACCGCCACCAACACCATCTCCGGCACGTCCATGGCCAGCCCGCACGTGGCCGGCGCCGCCGCCGTCTACCTCGCCGACCACCCGGCGGCCACCCCGGCGCAGGTGTCCGCCGCGCTGGTGAGCGGCGCGACGTCCGGCAAGGTCACCGGCGCCGGCGCCGGCTCGCCCGACAAGCTGCTGCGCGTCGTGCCGTGAACCTGCCCTGACCGCCTCCGCGCCGCGCCCGGCGCACGGCTGACGCCGGACCAGGGCGCGGCCGGGGCGGGGTGAACGAGCCGCGGAGCGCGGGCGCGTCCCGCCTCCACGGCTCGTCGCCGTCCGGTGGGACGCGTCTTGACGCCGCCCGCGCCGCTGCGCGACATTGAAGCTGAGCTTGCTCCGCTTTGACGGACACCGTTGATGTTGGTGGTCAGGCCGCCATCTGCGGGCGCCGGCCCGCACCTGGGCGGCCAGTGCGACGAGAGCGCCCAGGGCCGGCGGCAGCGGCAGGGCGACCGCTGCGCTCCCGGCGCGGCATCGACCTGGCCGGGGGTTTCCGGAGATCGTGGCGGCGGAGGACGCGTCGCCGCCGGGGCCGCGTCGAGCAAATGTCGGCGCCGGCTTCGGTGAGCGCCCTTGGTGCCGGGCCTCGGAGCAGGTAACAGTTCCGGCAGCCGACCCCTCGCGCATGTGAGCGCCGGGAAGCATGCCAGGAGGTGCTGCTCCTGCCGCATGGGCCGCGCCGCAGCGGGGCCATAATTCATCCGCGCCGGCACAACTATGGAAATGAACTCGTGCGGATCTGATAAATTCTTCAGACGCCAGTCCCGTTCGAGAACCAGAGATGGCCCTGCCCGCCCTACTAGCGACGGCCCGGAAATGATGGTAAATGAACGGAATCTCCCGGTTGAGCCTTGATTTTCCCAGTTCCACGGCCCGAGTGCGCCTGGATTGACCCTTCACGTACCAGTCGATGCCGCCGCCGTTCGGGGTCACGGTGATCGGCGGGCGTTCCCGGATCCGCTGGCCGGCTGCCGGGTCGTGGCGGCGGCAGACAATGCTGGGGTCCAGGCCCTGACCACCCAGGACCGGGGGAAATCACCTGCCCCAATATCTCGCGTATGGGTCTGGCGCTTTATTCCTCGTACATGATACGAATCCCTTCGGGTTTTTTCCTCGAAATTTCGGTCCTCGTGAACGGTGGATGACATGTCTCTACCGCGGGTCGCGCTGAGCCGTCGACCGGTGCTCAAGGGTCTGCTGGCCGCGACCGCGCTCGCCGCGGCGCCCGGGTGGGCGGTGGCGGCAGGGGCGGATCCCGCGCGGCCGTGGACCATTCCGGCCCTGCGGGAATGGAAGCCTCGACCGGGTGGGTTCCGGCTGGCGGCGAGCACACGGGTCGTGGTCCGGCCCGGCAGCGCGCAGAGGGTGATGCCGGTGGCGACGGTGTTCGGGGAGGACCTGTCGCTGCTCGTCGGCCGCCAGGTGCCCGTGGTCGTCGTGGACCAGCCACCGGGGCCGGGGGACATCGCGCTCGACCTCCAGGCGATCGACCCCCAGCTGGGCGAGGAGGGCTACCGGCTGCTGGTCGGCGACGCCGTGCGGATCTCGGCCGTCAGGCCGGCCGGCGCGTTCTACGGCACCCGGTCGCTGCTGCAGATACTCGGCCAGGGCCAGGCGTCGGTGCCGGGAGGGGAGGCCCGGGACTGGCCGCGGTATCCCGAACGCGGGTTCATGATCGACTGCGCGCGGAAGTACTTCACGCCCGGCTGGCTCGAACGGCACGTCAGGGAGCTCGCGTTCCTGAAGCTGAACCGTCTGCACCTGCACCTCACCGACGACCAGGGGTTCCGGATCGGCAGCGACAGCCACCCCGAGATCGTGTCGGACGAGTACCTCACCAAGTCGGAGGCCGGCGCGATCGTCGAGCTCGCGGCGCGCTATCACATCACGGTGGTCCCGGAGATCGAGATGCCCGGGCACATGGGGGCCGCACTGGCCAGGCACCCGGAGCACCGGTTGCCGCCCGACCCGAGGGACACCTCTTCCATGCGGAACGGGCGGCTGGACGTCACCAGCGACGCGGCC
>NZ_JAVSCF010000071.1:0-25103 GCF_031932565.1 Streptomyces sp. B1866 | reverse complement strand
GCCCCGCCCGCCCCGGCAGGCCGGTCGGGCCAGGCCGCCACCGGGACCTCCCGGCCGCCCGTCCCCGTCCGGCCGGGCCCCGGCGGCGCGGCCACCGGCACCCCGGCCCCCGTCCAGGCCGCCGTACTGCTGCGCAGCGAGACCCCGGCGCCCCGGCCGTACGAGGTGCCGCTGCCGATGCCGCCCGTCCTGAAACCCGTGCGCACCGACGCCACCACCGACTACTACGAGATCACGCAGCGCGCGGCGGACGTGCGCATCCTGCCCGGCCGGACCACGCCCGCGTGGACGTACGAGGGCACCTTCCCCGGGCCGACGCTGGTGTCCCGGTCCGGGCGGCGCACCGTGGTCCGGCACCGCAACGACCTGCCGCACCCGGTGGTGGTGCACCTGCACGGCGGCCACACGCCGCACGGCAGCGACGGCTACCCGACCTCGTACATCCTGCCCGCGAGCGGCACCGGCAACGGCTCGGTGAAAAGCTCGGCGAACGGGCACCACCACGCCACCCGAAGCCCGGTCCCCGCGACTCCCGGACACACCGGCGGCCACGGCGGAGGCGGCATGCCGGGCATGCCGGGCGGCGGCGGGGCTCCGGGCGAGACGACGGTATGGGAGCGCACGTACACGTATCCGATGAACCAGCGCGCCGCCACCCTCTGGTACCACGACCACCGCATGGACTTCACCGGCCCGGCCGTCTGGTTCGGGCTGGCGGGCTTCCACCTGGTGCACGACGACGAGGAGGACGCGCTGCCGCTGCCGCGCGGCGGCCGCGACCTGCCGCTGATGGTCTCCGACCGGTCGTTCACGGCCGACGGCAGGTTCGCCTACCCGGCCCTCGACCCCACCGGCCAGAAGCCCGGCGTGACCGACACCTACATGGAGGGCGTGCTGGGCGACGTGATCCTGGTCAACGGCGCGCCCTGGCCGGTCCACCAGGTGCGGCGGCTGCGCTACCGGCTGCGCCTGCTGAACAACTCCAACTCCCGCCACTACCGCCTGGCCCTGGACCCGCCGCCGCCCGGCGGCGGGGGCCTGGTGCAGATCGGCGGCGACGGCGGGCTGCTGGAGCGCCCGGTGCCGCACGACGCGCTGGACTTCGCCCCGGCCGAGCGGTTCGACGTGGTGGTGGACTTCGCCCGCTACCGGCCCGGCACCCGGGTCCGCCTGGTCAACCGGCTCGGCGCGGGCGGCACGGCGCACGTGATGCGGTTCGACGTGTCACCGTCCGCCAAGGCCCCGGCCGACGACACGCGCGTACCGCCGAAACTGTCCGCCATCCCCCGTCTCGACCCGGCCAAGGCGGTCCAGACCCGCAGCTTCCGCTTCCGCCGCTCCGGGGACGGCAGGGGCTGGGGCATCAACAGCCGCCCCTACGTGCCCGGCAACGCGCACGCGCGGATCAAGGGGGACACCACCGAGCTGTGGCGCATCGTCAGCGACTCCCAGCACCCGGTGCACGTGCACCTCAACCCCTTCCAGGTCGTCGGCCGCAACGGCCGCGCCCCCGGCCCGTACGACGCGGGCTGGAAGGACACGGTGAACCTGGACGCGGGCGAGTGGGTGGAGCTGGCGGTCCGCTTCACGGACTACCCGGGCCAGTACCTGATGCACTGCCACAACCTGGAGCACGAGGACATGGGCATGATGGGGGACTTCGTGGTGGAGTGAGCCCGGCCCCTGACGAAACGGGCTTGGGGCGGCTCACGGATCCCGGGCGGGCGGCCGGTGCGGGGTGATGCCGACCGCCCGGACGATCCATTACGGCTGGTTCGCGGCCTCGCACGGCTCGTCCGGGGCGGCTTGGGCGTGCGCCGGGAGATCCCACAGCCGGGTGACACCGTCCGTGGTGCTGGCTGCCAGCATGGTGCCGTCCGTGTTCAACGCCAGCGCGACGATGTCCCGGTAGCTCTGGAGCGGCGAGCCGACCGCATTCTCGGCCGCGTCCCACACCCGCACGGTGGTGCCGTTCGCGAGGGCGATCTGGTTGCCCGCGGCGTTCATTGCCACGGCCGTCGGCCTGACGGAAAGGGAGCCGATCTGCTTGCCCGTGCAGGCGTTGCTCACCATGACGCCGGGCTCCGCGGTGGCGAGGTGCGTGCCATCGGCGTTCAGGCCCAGGGCAATACCGTCAGACCGCATCTGAGCAGTCTGGACGCCGGTTTCCGTATTCCATACCGAGATGGTCAGGTGCTCCGCGTCGTATTTTCTGATGGCTAAATAAATGCCACCGAAGCCCAAGGCGGCATAACCCACGCCCTCAATGACCCGACCGGGGAGGTGCACGGCCGACCGTTCCTGCGGCCGGGCTCCTACTCGTCCCAGTACCCGCACGTCGTTGGGCATGTATCCGGCGACTGCCACCAGCGTTCCGTCCTTGCGCACCGCCAGCTCGGCCTCATACCCCAGAAGCCCGACCCTGCCGCTTCGGCTCTTGAACTCCGAGCCGTCGCGGGTGTCCCACTGCCGCACCACGTTGTCGATGCCGAGCGTGACAAAGGTCCCTCCGTCCGGGCTGAAGGCCATCGCCTTGAGCCTGCCGGTGAGCATGACGTCCCGCGAGGTGTCCGGCGACAGGGCGCGGTCCACCACGAGGCCGGACGCCACCAGGACGGCGGCGGCGACCGCGGCCTGGATGCGGCGGCGCCGCACGGTCACGGCTCGGGGAACCGGTGCGCGGTCCCGGGCCAGCGACCGGCCGGCGAGCCGTTCCTGAAGTCGGATGTGCCGGAACTGGTACGCGCCGGCGGACTGCCGGAGCAACTGGCGGTCCCGGGCGTCGCCCAGGAACCGGGCGAGCCGCCAGGGCAGTTTCCCCTGGACGGCAAGGACCAGGTGGAGCAGTACGAACCTGGGCCAGGCCCTGGTCAGCAGGAAGAGCAGGGCGAAGACCGCCCCGGGCAGCAGGGTGGTGGCGGCGCTTGCCAGGGGCGTGCTGTAGGCGCCCAGCTGGGCGGCGTTCCGGGCGACGACATCGCTCGGGAGAGGCGTGCCGAGCCCATGGTCGCGCGCGAGGAGCACCAGGAACCCGCAGGAGACGGCGAGGATCTTCAGGGGCAGCACGGTGGCGCCGACGACCGCCCCGGCAGTCAGGGCCCCGGCCACGGAGGACACGCGGTCCTGGCGCAGGAGGCCGAGCGGACCGGCCCGCGTGGAGCGCTCCGGCGGGGCGTCGAGCCAGTCGTGCACGGCAAAGCCCAGACCGAGCGTGACGGCCGCCCCCGTCCCTTCGGCGATGAACCAGCAGTAGTTGACGATCACCGAGTCGGACCAACTACCGGTGAGGGTGGTGACGACGGCCGCGGTGGCCAGCACGGGCACCACCAGGACGGCGGTCAGGGCGAACCCGGTGCGGAAACCACGGAGCAGCCGACCCCGGGAACCGCGCAGGGTGAACGACAGCCTGCCGGGAGGCCGGTCCGGGGCCGCGTACCAGGTGAGCATCGTCAGGACCGCACAGCCGGAACCCATGTACGCACTGGGCCGAAGGGCATCGCTGCCGGGTTCCATGACGACCACGACCACGGCCACGGCGATCATGGCCGTCAGGCCCGCCCCGATGCTGAGTGCCAGCCCGGTCCAGCGGGACAGCAGCCGCCGGCTCATGAGCCACCACGCCAGGTCGCGCTCGCGGTGCCGGTGGAGGTAGGTCGCCAGGTACGTCAGCCACTTCTCGGCCCGCTCGGCCTCGCGCTGCCAGCTGTCGTCGGCCTGCTGCCCGCCGCTGCCCGGCAGCGGCGCGTAGGCCGCCGGGATGACGTGGTCGACGAGGTGGTCCTCCACCGCGTGCCGACTGTCGAAGTCGAGGAGTTCGCGCGGGTCCCGGTCGCAGTGCCGGTAGACGGTCCGGGCCAGGGAGAGCGCCAGCGGGGTGGACAGCGCGGCGGCCACCTCTCCGGCGGGATGCGCCGCCATGTGCGCGTACACCGGCTCCCAGTCGACGCCGGGAGGCCAGCTCACCTCGCGCAGGTAGGCGGTGGCGTCCGGCACGGACACCGGGGCCAGTTCCACCACCGGTGCGCGGTGCAGTACCGGCGAGCCGCCCTCGATCACGTCCTCGTACTCGGCCGACCGGCAGGTGAGTACGACTCCGCGGCCGTCGTCGCACGCCTCGTTGATGGCGCGTACCGCGCCGCGGCGGGCCGCCTCGGGCATCTCGTCCAGGCCGTCCAGGACCGGCAGCAGCAGGTTTCCGGCCAGCAGCCGCCGTGGGACGTGCGGCCGGCCGCCGTAGTAGGCGGTGGCCAGCGTGTCCACGATCCAGTCGTTCAGCGACTCGCTGACGGGATCCCAGGTGGAGACCGTCAGCAGCACCGGCACCGGTGCCCGCGGCGGGCGGTCGGCGAGCAGTCCCAGGGTGAGCATGGCGGCCAGCACGGTCTTGCCCGCGCCCGGTTCTCCCAGCACCACCAGTCGGCCGCTGGGCACCCGCCGGTACCCCTCCGCCAACCGTACGGCGGCGGCGTCGAAACCGCCGTCCAGTCGGCCGTCGAGGGACAGCCGCAGGATGCGTGCCCCGACCGGGCCGACGACGCTGTCCGGTGGCCCGGCCACGGGCCGGCCGGTGGCCGACCAGGTCAGCGGGATCACCCGCGGGTTGCGTAAGCGCCGGGCGGTGACCTCCTCCTCCCACTGCGCCCGTACGGTCGCCGCCAGGTCCGCCAGCTCCGCCGTCTCCCGTGGCGGCGGCAGCGGCGGGAGAAGCTGGACCAGTGATATCGCCAGTCCGGCCAGCCCGGTGAACAGGCCGCCCACACCGATCAGTTGTTCAGTCGCGCCGCCACGGGAGTTCCACAGCGCCAGGCCGATGCCGAGGGACGCCAGCGTCAGCACGGCGAGCAGGCACAGACGAACCCACCGACGCCGCACGTGCTCCGGGAGTCGTATCACCTACATGAGGATGCCGGGTGCAATCGTCCCCTGGTCGCGAAAATGCGCTTCCGCGCAACGATGCGCCCGTCAGGCCGGTCGGCCCCTGTCGGCTGGCGGCGGCTTCGTGCCGGTCTTCGTACGCCAGGTCCACGCTTCCGCCCCGGCGGCATCCGACCCACCGCTCACCACTGCCGCCGGGCCCGCCGCCGCTCCCGCAGCAGCACGCGGGCGGTCGCGGGCAGCGGCGGCCGGGCCGAGCCGCGCAGCAGGCCGGTGCCCTTGGCGGCGGCGGCCCCGGCCGTCAGGTCCTCGATCTGGATCATGGCCCGGAACAGCGCCCGCCCCTCGGGCGGCACCAGGCCGACCAGCTTCCGGCTCTCCGCCAGCGAGGCGCGCGCCCGGTCCAGCTCGTGCGCGAGCAGCCCGCGCACGCCCGGCGTGTCCCGGCCGTTCTCCAGGTCCGCGCGCGAGACGCCGTACGCGTCGAGGGTGTCCTGCGGGATGGCCAGCCGCCCCTCCTCCAGGTCCTCGGCGAGGTCGTTGACGAAGTCGAGCCGCTGGCTGCCGTCGATGTACGCGCGGCAGGTCTCCAGGTACCCGTCCGGCGAGTGGTCCCCGACGATCGCGTCCACGATGAGCAGGAAGGCGGGGAGCGCGTACTGGTCGATGTACGCCTGGTAGTCCGCCTCGTCGGCGAATCCGGCGAAGTCCATGTCGGTGGCCGCCGCGCCCAGGAAGGTCTCCACCCGGTCGCGCAGCACGGGCCGCGCGGCGATGGTGTGCAGCAGCGGCCGCAAGTCCGGGTTGTCGCTCTCCCCGGTGGCAAGCCCCTCGCGGACCTGCTTCTCCCACCGCGCGTAAACGGCGGCCCGCTCGTCCTTGGGCNGCTTCTCCCACCGCGCGTAAACGGCGGCCCGCTCGTCCTTGGGCCCGCTGTCCAGCAGGCCGTCGGTGCGGTGCATGAAGGCGGTCACGGCGATCACGTACGGCAGCACCGGCCGGGGCAGCAGCACCCGCACCGCAAGGTACGAACTGGGCCGGTACCCCGCCACCAGCTTCCGCTGCCGCCCGTACTCCACCCGCAGCCCGGGCTCCCGCACCCCGGCCGCGTCCAGCGCCCTGTCCCACACACCCACCGGCCGTCCTCCTCCGTCTCGGCGGCCACGGCGGCGGAGGGACCCCCGGCCGGAGCGGCACACGACTGCACCACCGTAGAGGCTGCATCCGGCGCGCGGGTTGCCTTAGGCGCCAATCGGCCGGGCAGACGCCGGGGCCGCGGCCCGTAGACACCCGGCTGCCCCGGCCCGGTGATCGCCCTGACGGGGACGGCCACGGCGGCCAGACGCGCGTGCGGCGTCGCGGCCGGCGAGGCTGACGGGGCAGGCCGGGCGGCGCGGTACGGCCACGGCGGGCGAGCGGGCAGGGCGCCGCACAGCGCCGACAGCCGGATCCGTACCGCACCGCGAGTCCGCCGACAGGTGGCCTCCGGCGTCAGGGGGACCGCACGACCCGCGCCCGGCCCCGGGTGCGGAACCCCAGGGCGTGACGGTAGATCTCCGGGAGCCGGTATCGGCCGTCGGGGTCCTTGGCCAGCGCTCCGGCCTCCTCCAGCACCGCGATGCCCTCGGCGTCCAAGCCGACCTCGGCCGAGTCGAACGGCATGAGCACCTCTGAGGAGAATCGGCTGAGGCCATCCAGGAGCCTGCCGAGCCTGGAGTCCTCCTCCGCGATCTCCCGGATCTTTTCCCTGCTGCACTCGGCCAGCGCCCGGCGCATTGCCGTGGGAACCAGCAGCCGGTCCGTCCGGTCGTCCCTCACCGACAGCCGCGCGGCCTCACTCAGGAAGCGCACCACGTCGCGGGCCTGGACCTGTTCGTTGAAATCAGCGAGAGCGGCGGGCACCCATCGGTCGGTCCCCGCCTCCCGCGAACGGTCGGACCCGAGCTTGGCGCCCCACACAGGCAGCAGGGCGCGGGAGATGTCGTCGGCGTCGAGGTCCGTCAGGTCGCGCTCCGGCACCTCCACGACCTGGGCCGTCACCGCCACCCACAGCGCCAGCCGGAGGGCTTCCCGGGCATCCCAGCGCAACGCGTACGGCTTGTACCGGTCCAGGAACTGGCCGAGGTTCTGCCGGATGGCCGCGCTCGCCAGGTCCCGGCGTACGAAGACGACCAACCCGAGCGGACTGCCGCGCAGAGACCGCAGCCGGGTCGGCACGTCGATGAGAAGCGATCGCAGCGCCACGCGCTTGGCCTCGGAGTCGATCGTCTGGAAAAAGTCCTCCAGGCCGTCGATGACGAAGAGTGCGGGCCTCCTTCCGAGTTGCTGAAGGATCTCAGTCGGCCCAGCCCAGGTGGCCGCCTCCCGTTCGCCGGCAGCCAGAGCCAGGCAGGCCAGCCACTTGGCCGTCCAGTAATCCTGGTCCTGCGCGTCCTCGCCGCTCAGCCCGTCCCTGAGCCACTGGCGGATGTCCTCGCGGGACGCGCCGTCACCTCCTGCCACCCGGTCCCGGAGTTCCTGCGGTCCGGCGGCCCTGGGCGTGCCGGAGAACTGGTCGATGTTGTCCGGGTCGAGGACGGGAACGACGGGCGCGGTGGCCTGCGCGGGTCCCGTCGGCGCCCCGGCGCTCTTCGCGAACTCACCCCAGGTGCCCGCCACGCACAGCCTGGCATAGGTGAAGGTCTTCCCCGCGCCCTTGGCTCCCACCACCACCGAGACCGGCAGCGCGGTGTGATGGTCGCCGACCAGTCTGCGCAGCGGCTCGGTGGACAGAAAACCAAGGCCGCTGTCCAGACCGCTGCGCTCGGCGAAAACCAGCGAGGACGCCCGATCGTGCAGCTTCCGCCGCCCCTCCTCCACATCCACGCCGACACCGGCGCCAAGGGCAGGCAGCTGCTGGGGTTCCCTGCCCGGGGCCAACTGCTCCAGCCGGTCGCCCAGGCCGCAGCGGCGCACCACCGCGACGACCTCCCGCCAGCTCCGCGGCAGTGCCAGCAGCTCGTCCCGGAAGGGGCTGATCAGCGCCTCCGTGAGCACCTGGGTGTCCACCACGAATTCCTCAACCGCCTCCTGGCCCTGAGCACCGTGGGCGTCGGCAGCTCCGTACAGCGCCCGGGAGAGAGACCTGCGGGCCGCGGCGACCTCGGCGCTGTGCACGTCGTCCCAGAACTGGGTGAGGATCGCCGCAGGGGCGGGGTCCCGGCCGAGCAGGGCCGGGGCCTTCGCCCCGAGCTGCCGGATCATGCGCCTGGTGCCGTCCAGGGACTGGCTGCTCAGCGTGGTGACGAACACCCGCTGCACACGAGGGTCCAGCAGGACCGGCGCCGACAGCTCGGAGGCGCCGGCCCGCAGGTCCATGATCACGGTGTCGAGTCCGCAGGCACCGGCCACCTCGGCCAGCGACTCGGTGAGGAAGTACGCGGGCCGGTCATGCGTCAGCAGATCGATCGGCTCGATACGGGGCGGGCCGAGCCGGTTCCGGCGGCCGACCGGCAGCACCGCCAGGCGCCCGCTGCCGTGGGATACCGCAACGTACTGGCCCGCGATGTACTCGGCGACCATGTCGGCCACCGGGCGGGTGTCCCCGTCGGTGGTGCCGTGCAGAAGAGCCAGGACGTCCTCGTACCCGATGTCGCACGGCGACCCCTGCGCCTGATGCATCCACGTGATGCCCGGCGCCTCCAGGTCCGCGTCGACCAGCAGCACTCCGTGCCCCTTGCGGGCGAGTTCGTCGGCGAGGGCGACCGCGTGGACGGTGCGCCCCACCCCGCCCTTGAAAGAGTGGAAGGCGATCACCTGCACGTCACCGGGGAAGCGGTCCTGTTTCGGCCTTGTTAGTGGCCGCGTCAGCTCCGCCGTCGTCCGGCGCTCCGCCAGGCGCGGGGTGCGCCGTCCCGGCTGGTGATCGACCGCGGGCAGCAGGACGACGGGGATGCCTTCCGCCCCCAGGCCGCCGGGCCGGTCCAGCGCGAGCACCAGCCGCCCCGTGTCGACTCCGACAGAGCCGAGACCGAACGCTTCATCCAGCCAGGCGCGCGCCTTGTCCTCCGTGGTGCCGGGCAGCACGGTCAGTTCCAGGTGGTCCCACCAGGCGTCGGCTTCCAGCAGCCACTCCGGCCACCGGTCGGCGGCGGCCAGGCTCACCAGGTGCTCGTCCACGTCGACCCAGGTGAACAGGTGGGCTGGAGGGGCGATGCTGGGGGCATCGATGTCACCGTCGGCATGACCCTGCACGCTCTCGCCTCCGTTCATGGCTACTTCCGGGACTCCGAGATCAACATACGCAGGCCCGCGATCGCCCGCTTCTCCCCTTCTGACTCCAGGTCCGCACCGTAGCGCCATGCCTGGTGCAGAGCGTGCGACTCGACCTGCGGCGGCCGGGCCTGCCCCTCCTTCACCCGCTTGCAGGCACTCACCGCGTCCTGGAAGCGCCTGGGCAGCCGTAACTCCTTGGCGAGTGCCCGTAGGTCATGGCTACGCAACCCGTCAGGCAGTTGGGCGGTGCTCTGCGCTTTGACGGCCGCCAGAACTTCCGCCTTCAGACCGCACTCGGCGCTGTAGAACAGCAGCAGTCCCGCGGTGACCTGATCACCGCCGCTCGCCGCCTCTTCCCCCCGAGCCTCTAACCGGTCCCGGCTGCGCCGGAGTTGCCCCACCCGTACATCGACCATCCCCGGATGGTAGCGGCGCGAACGGGACTGTCCTGACATCCTTGCCGACCGGGCTTCGGGTGGGTGCGCCCTCCGCTCAAGAGGCGCGCAAAGCCATCGCGACGCGCCTCGGCCACCTGCGTCGGGACGCGGGCTCCGGCGTGCGCCAGCGCGGCGTGGCCCACCTGGACGCGCGGGACCCGCCAACCACGCGCCCCCGTTACCGTACGACAACTGACACACACCGTCGGTAATCTCTCCCTGGCGAACGGTAGTGCCGCCGAGTCCACTCGACACGGGAGGACGCCAGATGTCCCGGACCACCGGTTCCCTGCCGTTAGCCGCGGCCTGCGCGGCGACCGTACTGCTCGCCGTGCCCACCCCCGCCCACGGCGCCCCCGCCGCGCGCCCGGCCAAGTGCACCGACGACCACGGCCGCATGCGCGACTCGCGCGGTCGCTCCTCGGTGGACGGTCACGAGATCCGCTGGGAGGACGAGACCCGATTCGACGACGCGCGGAAGTACGCCACCAAGGTGTGGACCTCCAGTGGCCTGACCAAGGTCAAACTCAAGCCGGACGCCTGGGACACGATCGCGGATCTTCAGTGGCGGGACACGAATACCACATCAGGAAAATGGCGCAACATCTTCGGGAAATGGGAACCGCACACCGGCGCTGACTCCATATATCTCAACCGCGCCTATCTCGACAATGGCAGGAACCACGGAAACGACCGAGACCGCCGCAAGGTCGCCGCACACGAACTGGGGCACGCCCTGGGCTTCTGTCACAAAAGCGCGAACTGGTACTTCACGCTGATGGAAGCGGAACACCAGTATCTGCCGAACGATGGCAAACCGACCAGCCAGGACCGCAAAAACTATCACGCCTTGTGGGGCTAATCATGAACAAGACCTGGGTAGCGGCAGGCTCCGCCGCCGCCGCGCTCGTGCTCACCGTAGGGGGATGGCTCGGCTACCAGGCGTGGAACAGCTCGCCTGGGGCCGCCGGGGAGTCGCTGGCGGCCTACGACGGCAATGACGTGAACCAGGTCGCACGCTATGCCGACCAGGTTTTCGAGGCCACCGTCTTGTCCCGAGGGATCACCAAAGCAGACGACGACTTCACCTCGGACTCCTACGGCGTGCGGGTCACCACGCCCCTCAAAGGCACCCCCGGGAAGCAGCCGACGCTGTGGCTGGAGCACGGCACCGCAAGCCTCACCACCGGCAAGAAGTACATCTTCGCCACCACGCCGCTGGACGACGGCGGACTGTGGCAGCTGACCGAGACCGTGCCGGACGACGCCACGGCCACGACGCTGCGCGCCTGGCGGGACGCCGTCCACTGATTCAGCGCACGGCGCGCGGTTTCCTGTCCTGACGGGGCCAGAGCGACGGCGGGACCACCGTGCGGGCGCGCTCGGCGAGGGCCCTCGCGGTGCGGTTGCCGAGGTGCGGGCCGATGCGGGAGAGCATGGTGGACATCGCCTTGTCCGACCCGCCGGATCGGGCCAGCGGGTAGTCGTCCAGCACCGCACCCCAGGTGGCACACGCCTCCTCCAGGTGACCGGCCTCGTACAGGCGCTCGGCGAGGTGGCTGTTGTCCACAACCCGGTCGCGACGACGAACCTGCGGGCGCAGTCGGTCCATTTTCTTCAGGCTGTCGATCGCACCCGCCACGTCCTTGGCGTAGTACTTGACGTAAGAGAGCACATGCATGTGCCCCGTCGGGCTGTACGCTCCGTACAGCCTTTCGGCGGGTCCAGCCTTACCCAAGGCCGTGTCCGCTTCCTGGAAATGCGCGAGGGCCGCCCTACGATCGCCGATCTGAGCGGCTGCGGCGGCCTGTCCACCCGCGATGAACGCACGCATACGAGACTCCAATCGGCGCGAGTCGTCAGCAGCCGCATCGGCCAGTCGCATGGCCTGCTCTCCGTGATCGAGCATCAGGGCTTGGCGGCTCATGGTGCGTAGAGTCGCGCTGTAGGCGGCCCGATCGCCAGCGACTCCGGCCAGTTCCAGAGATTTCAGCCAGTATTTCTGCGCCAGACCGTGCAACTCGTCATCCGCTGCCATGTATCCCGTGAAATAGCAGAGGCTCGACGCCGCTGAGAACATCTCCTTGCGTACCTCTTCCGGCCCTTGGGCCCGCAGGTACGGGGCGACCGTGTCGACCAGGAAAGCGGCTGCCGCCGGGCGCGCGTGTCGGCCGCCGAACTTGTGGTCCATATCCGAGAACTGAGCGGTCATGGTGGTGACGACCTCAACATCGGAAATTCCGATACGCCGGACTTTGCCGGACTGCACGAATTCCGCCCGACCCGCGAGGTCGTCCATTCCGGGAATCGCGATCGTTAAGCTGTAGAGGCTGGCCTGGAGGGTGGTGCGGCGCGAGGGGTCCATATCTCTCCGTCCCAGATCGACCAACTCCTCCAGAATATCCGCACAGGCGTTCGGCTCGCCGGTCGGCGCGGGGAACCCCATGTCGGCGTACGTCACCGGGCGGCCGAGCCCCCGGGCGAACGCCTCCCGGATCAGCGGGCGGACCTGCTCGCGCGGCACGCTTCCGGCGAGCCAGTGGCTGACGGACGGCTGGGCGTACCGCAGCCGCGTTCTGGCCTCGGTCCCGACGCGGTTGACCTCCCGGGCGAGTCTGGACTCGCTCCACCCGACCGCCCGCAAGAGCGCCGCCAACGCGGCGTTCGGCTGCTTGGCCACGATCCGATCCCCTGCCCCTCGCGCCAGCTGATGCCTCTAATGCCCTGAGCGTCCTGACAGCCATGCCGTCATCCGTCACGGCCCGGTTACCTATTGCACACGAAGCCGCCGCTCAGCGGAGAGCGCAGCAGGAGGTTCCCCCGTGAGGATGAATCAGACGCCGTCGATTGACCCGTACGCGGTCGCCGTACGGCCTGGGCCGTACGTCCGCTGGACCGTCCCGGAGGGCCACCGGGCCGTCTGCCCCCGGGAGTTGGACGCGTGAGCGCGCAGAAGCGCGGCGGCTCCGGCTTCGTGCCGCGGCCGGGGGATCTGGTGACGGACACGGCACGGGGCCAGGTGGGGATCGCGCGGGCGTGGGACGGCAGGCGCGTCACGCTCAAGGACCCGGCCGGACAGGACCTGTGGACCACCACCGAGTTCCGCAAGCCGACGGCCTGGGAGACGCTGCGGGCGCGGCTGGCCGAGGAGAACCACGACAGCAGTCGGCGGTGGCCGCGGTGAACACGGCACTCCTGGCATGGCTCGACGCATGGGCCTTCCGGTGGCGGGTGTGGTGGGAGCTGCACGGCCAGTGGACTGTGCCGGTGCGGCTGCTCAGCCCCCGGCGTCGGCGGGTGCACGCGCTGGTCGAGGCGCTGTGCGCGGCCGAGACGTACGCGGCTGAGGCGGACGGCGAGCGGGCGCTGCCGGCCGAGATCTTCGGGCCGCGGGCCGGGCGGCGGGGTGGGGCGTGAGGAGGCTGCGAGGGCGGGGGCGGCACCGGCGGCCGTCGGGTGGCCCGGGCGGTGCCGTGTATCTGTGGGAGAACGTGCGGGCCGCGGCCGTCTTTGCCGGGCTGCTGGCCCTGTACGCGGGGGTGGTGCTGGTCGCGGTCTGGAGCGATCCGTATCCGTGACCTGACGAGGAAACCTGACGAGGAAACCTGACGAGGAAACCTGACGAGGAAACCTGACGAGGAAACCTGACGAGGAAACCTGACGAAGACCTCACGAAGAACCTGACGAGGCTCCCGGCCGGGAGGTGTGCGCCGCCCTCCGGCCGGGGACCCACCGTCCCTCGGCGGGGCGCGGGGGACGCGGGCCGTTGCCTGACGCCCGCGTCTCCCGCCCCGCCTGCCCGTACCGCGCGGCGCGTCGCTGGGAACGCGGCGGTGCGGCGGGCGCCGCCGAGCCCCCGTAGGCGGCGAGGGACGACGGGGAGAGGAGGGGCGCCGGGACGGCCACGCAGGAGCCGCCCGGCGCCCCCGGCGAAGCCGCGCTCCGACCCCCGGCCACCTTGACACAATAATCGTGTCATGGTGGCATGACGGTATGCTGTACACGACGCCCGTCCTGGACGCCGACGACCACCGGGTGCTCCAGGAGATCCAGGCCATGCGCGGGCGGCTGCGCCACCTGCTCCGGGCGCAACCGCGCTGGACCGGGCAGCTGCGGCGCAACCTGACCGCGCGGGCCATCGCCGGGTCGAACACGATCGAGGGCTACGCCGCGACCGTCGACGACGTCGAGGCGCTGCTGACCGGCGAGGAACCGCTGGAGACGGCGGACCGCACCCGCGTGGAGCTGGAGGGCTACCAGCGGGCGATGACCTACATCCAGGCCCTGGCCGACGCCGGGGACGGCTTCCGGTACGACGCGGGGCTGCTCAACGGGCTGCACTTCATGATGCAGGGCCACCACCTGGACAAGCGGCCGGGCCGGTGGCGAGACGGGCCGGTGTACGTCACCAGCCCCGACGACCCGCTCGTGGCCGCCTACACCGCCCCGCCCGCCGAGGACGTGCCCGCGCTCATGGGCGAGCTGATCGACTGGCTCAACGACGGCGATCTGGACGCCCCCGTGCACGTACGGGCGTCGATGGCCCATCTGAACCTGGTCAACGTCCACCCGTGGAAGGACGGCAACGGGCGCATGTCCCGCGCCCTGTCCACGCTGGTGTTCGCCCGCGAAGCGGTCATGCCGCCGGAGTTCTCCTCCGTCGAGGAATGGCTCGGCCGCGGGCAGAACACCTACGGCTACTACCGCGTCCTCCAGCAGGTCGGCGGCCCCCACTGGAGCCCGGAGCGCGACACGCACGCCTGGATCCGCTTCTGCCTGGAGGCCCACCACCGCCAGGCCCAGCAGGCCCAGCGGCGCACCGACCTGCTCGCCCGGGCCTGGATCCACCTGGGCGAGGAGGCGGCGCGGGACGGGCTTGACGAGCGGGTCGTCTTCGCGCTGCTGCCCGCCTTCTGGGGCTCGAAGGTCCGCCGCACCGTCTACCAGCGGGACGCCGAACTGTCCGACCAGCAGGCCATCCGGGACATCCGCGAGCTGGTCCGCAGGGGCTGGCTCACCGCGCACGGCCAGGCCCGCGCCCGTACGTACGCCGCCGGTCCGCGCATGGCGCCCGCGCAGGAGGCGGTCCGGCAGTCGGTGGAGCCGTACGCCGAGCCGTACGGGCCCCGGGGCTGACGGGCGGCGGGCGAGGCGGCCTCGCAGCCTGGTATGGCAGCGGTACCATACGTTTATGACGATGAAACGCACCACGGTCTACTTGGACGAGGCCGACCTGCGCGACCTGAAGGACACCGCGATGCGCCGTGGTCTGAGCGAGGCCGAGCTGATCCGCGAAGGGGTCCGCCTCGCCATCGCGCGCAGCCGCACGTGGGACGAGCCGGCGGGCCTTCCCCTGCTCGACAGCGGTGAGCCGGGCTTCGCCGAGCGCGCGGACGACATCCTGCGGGAGTCCGGTTTCGGCGCCCACGGTGAGGGCCCGGCCGGGTGATCGTCATCGCCGACACCTCCGGGATCATCGCCTCGGTGGACCGGAGCAGCCCCGCGCACGCCGCCGCGCGGAACGTCATGAACACCGCGAGTCTCGTCGTGATCGCACCCCCGGTCTTCGCCGAGTTGGACCACCTCGTGGGCGGGCGCTTCGGCAAGCGGGCGGCGGGAGCGCTGACCGACCAGCTTCTGGCCCACGCGCGGGCAGGCCGCTACGCGGTGGCCGAGTGCGGGGCCGAGGTTCTCTCCGACGCGAGAACCGTGCAGCAGCGGTACGGCGATCTCCAACTCGACCTGACCGACGCGGTGCTCGCCGTCACCGCGCGGGAGTATGCGACGGACGCCGTGCTGACGCTGGACCGCAAGGACTTCCGCACGATCAGGCCGCTGTCCGGCCACGTCGCGTACCGGGTGCTTCCCGACGACCTGTAGGGCACCGAGGACGCCGGGGAACGACCGCGGGCGGCCCCTGCCGGTTCGGGGGCCGCCCGCGTCATCGCCGCTCCGCGCGGGCCGTACGTTCGGCGCGGGCCGTGCGTTCGGGGCCGTACGTAACCGTCCGCACGCGCGGGGCGCGCGTACCGCGCGCGCCGCGGTCCGTGCCGCTCAGCCGTCCCTGCGCATGGCGCCCATGGCCTTCCGGACGGTGTCGCGGGCCCGGTCCATCACGGCCGCCATCGGGCCGAGCGCCAGGTTCTTCCCCCGCGTCTCCACGCCGGGGTGCGGGTGGGTCGGGGCCGTGGCCTCGGCCGCCCTGACCGCCTTGGCCATGGTCGCCAGGCGGCGCGGGTCGGTGCGGCGGCGCAGCTGGGCGAACTCGTAGCGCTCCTCGGCACGCGCGTGCCGCGTCACGTCGTCGCGCAGCTTCAGCAGCAGCGGCATGAACTCCGGGTCGTCGGTGTCCATGCCGTCCAGGCGGCTCAACAGCTCCTTGGCCTCGCGCTCTTCCGCCAGGCGGTCGTCGGCCACCTGCTCGCCGCCGTCGAAGGCTCTGCGCACCGCCGGGTGGACGATCTCCTCCTCCGCCGTCTCGTGGACGGCCAGCAGGCGCACCAGGCGGCGGAAGGCGTCGCGGCGGGCGTCGCCGGTGGTGCGTTCGACCTCGTCGAAGAGGTTGCGGATGTCGCCGTGCTGGCGCATCAGCAGGGCGACCACGTCGTCCTGACCGCCGACGGCGTCGCTTCGGGCTTCCTGTGTCACGGTGTTCTCCGTTTCGGCGGCGCGGGTCCTCGCGCCTTGCTGTGCCAGGACGTGGGGAATCAGCGCACGCGCAGGGACGGCACCGGGTGCTCGCCCTCGCTCTCCACCCGGTACTCGCCGCCGAGCATGTCGCGGTGCTGGTCGATGACCCGCTCGCTCGGCGGCTGGTCGCCGTTGTTCAGCTTCGCCTGCATGGCCTCGAACCGCTCGTGGGCCTCGCGCACGTAGCCCGCGCCGAGCGTGGTGAGGTCCATCTGGGCGTCGAGCAGTTCGCGGACGTAACCCTTGTTGGGCTCGAAGGTCAGCGCGTCGGGCAGCTCGGGGGCGCAGACCTGCTCCGGCTCGCGGCCGTCGTGGCGGCGCAGGAGGTCGCAGGCGATGCGCAGGTGCTCCAGCTCCATGTTCAGGTGCAGTTCCCAGATGGCCTTCACCTTGGGATCCGGCTCCTGCCGCATGAAGGAGTGGTAGAGGTAGCACTCGTTGTACTCGTGGTTGACCAGCTGCTCCCACCAGGTCTCGCCGGGGTCGACCAGCGACTCGTAGTGGGTGACGTGCTCCTCCTCGATGAGCCCGATCTCCTGGTAGAGCTGGCGGGCGATGGGCTCCATGTACTCCGGGCCGACGTTGCAGTAGAAGTTCATGGTCTGCTGCTCGGCCGCCATGATCGTCAGCGCGTGCAGCTTCGACAGCGGCGCGGCCTGGGTCCGGTCGTACGGCTCGCGGACGTTGTCGACCGGGTCGCGGTGGTGGAACTTCGTCGGGCGGCCCGGCATGACCTCGGTCAGCCCCTGGACGACCTCCTCCGCCTTACGGTGCTCGATCATCTCGTACAGGTTCGCGTACCGGTAGAGGTGGTCGAAGTCCTCCAGGACGCCGAACTGGTACGCCTGCTTCAGGTACGGGTCGGGCTCCATGCGCGCGACCCACGCCGTGAGGTCGACCGCCACCTGCTCGTACGCCAGGGTCGTCTCCAGCACCGAGGACACCCCGGGCAGCAGCCAGTTCACGGCCTTCTGCTGCTGCGACTCGATGGCGCGGGTGGCGGCGAGCTGGCGCTTGACGTCCATGTCCGGACAGTGCCGGGCCATGTGGTGGCTGAACCAGACGGCCTCCATCTCGATGCCGTTCATGGCGATGATCCGGCAGCGGGTGTACGGGTCGCAGTGGTCGGGGTCGATCGGGGGGACGTCGAGTTCGCGCCAGGTGCGCAGCTGGCGGTCCATCGGGATGCCCCGGTGCTCCAGGGGGTTGAACGGCATGCGGGCTCCTTCGGGCTTCTGCGGGCTGGTCCTGCGGGCTTCTGCGGGCTGGTCCTGCGGCTCCCGCGGTTCCGCGGGGCTCCCGCGCGGGGTTGCGGGGCTCCCGCGCGGGGTGCGGGTCCCGGGGGGCGAGTGCCCCCGGGGGTCTGCGGGTGCCGCGGGCGCCGCGGGTCCTGGGGGTTTCGCGGACCTCCGCGAGGTCCCACGGGGGCGGGAAACACCACCGCAGTACCCGGCGCATTCCCCCTACACCTGTGTTTTCCCGATATTTCCGCCGCCTGGCGGAACCCGACCGAGCCCGAGGCCGCCGGGCGTGACATACGCCATTTCGGCGATATCAGGTCACCAGGTAACGTGTCCGCTTCTGACGTACGTACCGCCGCCCCGCGCGGGTGAGGTGAAGCCCCGGCTGGACGGCCTGAGGCGACCGCGCCGCGGTACGGCCCCGTACGCACCGTCGCCCGTGACGCACCGGCCCGGAAGGAGGCGGCCTCGATGCACGTTGACCTGTCGCCCGTCATAGCGGCCACCGCCTATTGGCTGATACGCGCCTACCCGGCCACCGACGGGACCATGAACGCCGCGCTCGCCGAGGCCCAGGCCCGGCAGGCGGTGACGGTGGCGGCCTGGCTGCGGTACCCGACGGCGACGGACGCGGCGCTGGTGGCCATCGCCGGGCCGGGCGGCTCGGCGCGCCTCGACCGGCTGCTCGCGGCGGGCTCCTTCGGCTACGAGGCGGGAGCGGCCTCCGGGCCGGGAGCGGCCTCCGGCTCCGCGCCGGGCTCCGGCGCCCGGATCCCCCACCAGGCCACGGACGGCGGTGACGGCCCGGGCCCGGGCGGCGCGGGCCCCGGCGGCGCGGACCACGCCTGGCGCACCTGGGTGGACGAGGTCGTGGCGAGCTGGGCGGCGTGCCTGCTCGCCTTCCCCGCCCTGGCCGCGGCGGCCGTGGCGGCGCTGGCCGACTGCGAGCACGCCACGGCGGCGCCGGTCGACTTCCGTCGACTGACCGCCCCGGACGCGTACGACCAGCGGGCGGCCGTGCTGCTGCGCCACCCGGACCTGGTCGCGCCCGTCGCGGACCTGCACCAGCCGCAGCTGCTGCGGCGCCTGCACGGCGACCCGGTGGGCACGGCGGGCTGACCGGCGAGCACGTCGCGCACTGCGGGCGCGGTGGGCACGGCGGGCGCGGTGGGTCGAAGGGCCCGGGTGCGGGCCCTGTCGCAGGCAGAGTCCTGCTCCGGCTCCTGGGGTCCGGCTCCCGCCCCGGGGTCCTGCTCCGGGTCCCGCTCCGGCCCCGCCGACCGGTCCGCCTTCGCCTCCTACCCCCGCGCGACCGCCTCGGCGCCGCGCCGCTCGAAGTCCAGCAGCCGCCGCTTGCGGTCCAGCCCGCCGCCGTAGCCGGTCAGGTCGCCGGTGGAGCCGACGACCCGGTGGCAGGGGACGACGATGCCGACCGGGTTCCTGCCGTTGGCCAGGCCCACGGCGCGGGCGGCGGTCGGGCGCCCGATCCGGTCGGCCAGTTCGCCGTACGAGACCGTGCGGCCGTACGGGATCTCCCGCAGCGCCGCCCACACCGTCTGCTGGAACGGCGTGCCCAGCAGCCTCAGCGGCAGGTCGAAGCTGTGCCGCCGCCCGTCGAAGTACTCGCCGAGCTGGTCGCGCGCCGCGCCGAACGGCCGCTCGTCCCGCTCGCCGAAGGACTCCTCCGGCGGCCGGTGGCGCTGCCCCACCATGTACAGACCGGCGAGCTGACCGTCGGCGGCCACCAGCGTCAGCGGCCCGTACGGGCTGTCCATGACGGTGTGCACGCGGTGCGGTGCGGGGGCGGTCATCGGGCGTCCTTCCGTTCCATCCGTGCGGTTCCCGGGCCCGTGGTCCCGGCCCGTCGCGGACCCGGGAGCGCCCGGGCCCGCCGTGGGTCCGGGACCGCCCGGCGCCGGGGCGCGGGGCGCGCGGGCCCACCGCTTGAGTATCGGCCCGCCCGGCCCGCGCGTTCTGGCGGGAATCCGACATGGGCCTGGTACGGCGGGGAGCCCCGGCCCCCGCCCGTCCGGCCCCCACCTCCGGTCTACAGCGCGCTGCCCGCCTGCCACCGGCTCCAGTCGACATTCCAGTCGCCGTAGCCGTTGCCCGGCGCGACGGTCTCCTTCGAGCCCACGACCTTCACGATGTCGCCGGGGATGACCTCCTCGTAGAACCGCCGCGCGGTGCCGTCGGTGGCCAGGCCCACGCAGCCGTGCGTGACGTTGCCGCGTCCGGCGTAGATGTTGGCGTTCGGGTTCTCGTGGAGGTACGTGCCGGAGGTGGTGAGGTGGACGGCGTAGCGGTACCAGCCCCGGTAGCTGTCGGAGATGTTGACCGTACGGGAGTCCATGAGCACCTTCTGCTGCTTGTCCATCACGACCATGGTCCCGTTCCAGGTGTCGAGCCCGGGACGGCCCGCGGTGATGGGCACGCGGCGCGTGGTGCCGTCCTTGACGACGGTCATCGTGTGCGTGCGCACGTCCACGGTCGCCACCAGCGAACGGCCGACGCTGAAGTGCCGTACGGTCTGCGACCCGACGTGCACGGTCACGCGCGTGCCCGGCTTCCACGGCTCGCGCGGGCGGTAGTCGACGCGCCCGCCGTCGTACAGGTTGCGGTCCTTCACCCAGCTCCACGAGCCGGTGGTGCCCGGGTCGGCGGTCACCCGCAACCGCCGCTCGACGGCGGCCCGTTCGGCGGCGGGCACCGGGTGGTCGAAGGTCAGGGATATCGGCATGCCGACCCCGACGGTCTGGCCCTCGGCCACGTTGACGTGCACGCCCTTGAGCGCGGCCGGGTCCGGCGGCGGCGTGGGCCGGGCCGTCGCCGAGGGCTTCGGCTTCCTCGGATTCGCGTCCGCGGGCGCCTCGTCGGCCTGCGCCGAGCAGCCCACCAGGACGAGCGCGCCCACGACGGCCGCTCCCCACACGCCGACGGTGCGCTTGGCGCGCTTGGTCATGACACCCGCGGTCATCGGGTCCCCCCTTGTTGTGCTGTGCTCCGATGTACGTACGTGGTACGCGCGGGCCACCGGTTCCGGTTGCGGCTGTCGCGGAACTGTTGCGGACGGCCGCGCGCAGGACGCCCTGGCCGCCTCGCCTCAGCCCCCGCCGTCCGCCCCCGCGCGCGGCCGCCAGGCGCCGTCACCGCCGTACGGCCGCGCTCGCGGGCGGCGCGGCCTGGTAGACGCCGCGCCCTTACGCGGACCGGTCCCAGGGTCCGGCCGGGAGGGTGTCCCCAGACTCCCGGCCGGACCGTCTCGGGGGTGGCCCGGCCCGCGCCGTACCGCCACCGGACAGGATGCCAGCGCGGTGGTACGGGCGGGTCGGGCCGTGGGGCGGGCGGGGCTGGCCTTGGCCATGTCCGGCACGGGGGATTGCCGGTGTGGGGCCAGCCGTTGCCCGCCCCGGTCTCAGGGACGCGGGGGCGGCGGCAGGAGGGGTACGTTCCGGACGTGGTGGCAGCGCTGTCCCGCGCGGGCTTCGGAGAGCTTGACCCGGCGTGCGGCGCCGCAGGTCGTGCACCGGCACGACCAGGCCACCGACGCCCGCCCCGGATAGGACTCGATCGGCTCGTACCCGGCCTCCAGCATCTCCGCCGTCGCCTCGGCGGGCGTGACGGGCGGGTGGCGGCGCCGGTCCCAGCCCGGCCGCGCCGCGCTCGCCTCCGGGGGCACCGGTACGGGCTCGGACTGACCGGTCGCGTCGTCGCCACCGGTCAGGGGCGCGGGCCCACCGACCAACAGGCCCAGGCTGACCGCCACCTTACGGTGGCAGCGGCAGGCGCACCGGCCGCCGTGGCACAAGGCGTGTGCCTCTCTGAGGCCGCCCGGCCGCACCGCCGCCACACACTGCGCCGACAACCACGCCCCGCCTCCGCCACCAGCCGGAGACGGCCCCGGGATACGGGTCACGCACGCCCTCCCTTCACGCACCGCAACCCGCCCCCAGGCCCGCCGCCGCTACCCGAGGCGGCCAGCAACGCACCCCGGGCCTCGGCGACCTCCACCAGGGCGGCCAGGCACTCCACCAGCCGGGCCAGCACGTACCGCATCTGGAAGGCCTCGGCGTTACCGGTGATGAACAGGTCCTCGGTGTGCCCGAGCAGCACCCGGGCCATCTCCACCCGCGCCGCCTCACCGGGGTCCAGCCGCTCCAGCCGCTTGCCCCGCATCTCGGCGACCCGCACCACATGGACCAGCGCCCACACCAGCCGCACCGCCCCCGCCCGCAGCCGCCCGCCGTCCACGCGGAC
This sequence comes from Streptomyces sp. B1866, assembly GCF_031932565.1. Lineage (NCBI taxonomy): Bacteria > Bacillati > Actinomycetota > Actinomycetes > Kitasatosporales > Streptomycetaceae > Streptomyces > Streptomyces sp. B1866. The sequence continues at coordinate 3,349 of NZ_JAVSCF010000071.1, read as the reverse complement.
ACCCGAGGCGAGCCACACCCGCGCCGCCCCCAGCACGCTGCGCGCGGCCAGCACCTGCGCGTCCTCCCACGCATCCGCCAACACCCCCACCGGCCCGAGGCCGTGGCCGTCCGGAGCCGGGACGGTGTAACAGGGGGTGCCGTCCACCGTGGACCACGGCAGCGGGACCAGGCCGCTCACCGGTCCGCCTCCGGGCCGGTGGCCTTCGCCTGGCACCGGGGGCACTCGCACCGAGGCCACTCACACGACACCGGAGCGAACGAACGACCCGGCTCACCCCGCACGGAGCACGAGCAGACCTCGGAACGTTGGCCGGTCTCCGGGTTCAGCCGGTAGACCCGGATGGTCATCATCGCCATGCCCAGTCACCCCCCGGAACGGCCCCCGCCCGCGCGACCTGAACGCCGTGGATCCGACGCGGGCCGACGTCGATCCCGTACGCGGCCAGCGAGGCCGCCCACCGCCGACGCCGCTGCACCCGCCGCTCCGCCCGGGTGGCCCGCCGCCGCGCGGCCAACTCCCGCTCCCGCTCGGCCACCTTCCGCTCATGCGCGATCAAGAACGGCCGCACCAACGGGGTGTCCACCGACCAGAACACCTCATCCGCCGGTACCGCTTCCGCCTTGGGTAACGCCATCATCGGCACGTCCGCTCCGCCCACACCGGGCGCCGGAACGGCCGCTCGCGGCGCCGTACCGGGCACGGAACCCGCCCGGTGTCGGCCGCGCGTTCGGCGGCCGAAAATCCGCCTCACGCACGCGGCCAAGGCCGCTGTAAGGTCTGCCATTGTCGTCAGCTCCTTGAAAGCTGGTGGCCATGCCCCCGGGCCGCGCGCAGAGCGGTTGCGGGGGTCTCTGTCATGTCCCCGGCGCTCGCCCCCCGCGTTTCCGTGCCGCAGGAGGCGAGGGGTCTCCGGGCCCGGCAAGCGGGAGGCGAGCGTGACCGGCCGCGCGCAGGATGAGACGACACGGCCGACCGTCCCCCGCCCGCACCGGGCCCGGCCCTGACGAGCCTCGGTGAGGCGGGGGTTACCACTCTCGGCGCTCGGGGATAGCCTCACCAGGGGATACGTGGGTCCAACTGGCAGTTGGGGACGGTGGTTTGTTCGATGACCGAACGTGAGGACTGCGCACGGCAGACTTCGATACAGCGTGTGTTAGCGAAGGAGGTTGGCCGCTGGCGGAGTCGTCAAGGGCTATCGATTCGCGAACTCGCCGAAAAGGCACACTTCAAACACTCGTACGTCGGCCGGGTGGAGCGTGGCGAACAAATGCCGTCCGAAAAGTTGGCCGAATGCCTTGACGTAGCGCTGGAGACCGGAGGCACCTTTTCGGACATCTTGGATGCTGCACTCGCCGGGACCATCCAAGAGTACAGCCGCAAGTCGGCAGCGCAGGAAGCCAAGGCAGAGCGGATTCAAGTCGCGCGCAGCAGCACCGTTCCAGCTTTGTTGCAGACTCCGGATTACGCGCGAGCCCTGTACCGCGTAGATGACCCCAAGGCGCCCACCGAAGAGGTGGAACGGGACGTGGCTGACCGCATGGACCGCAAAAAGGTCCTTGAGCGCGAAGACCCCCCACTATACTGGGCCATCATGGATGAGGCCGTACTTAAGCGGCCGATCGGCGGAACAAGTACAATGCTGGGCCAGCTGTCCCACATCCTGAAGGCATCCGAAAATCGCCGCATTACCATTCAGATCGTTCCGTTCGAGTCCGGAGAGTACGCCATGATGGGCGGAAGCTTGACGCTTCTCACATCTCCATCCGGCTTGACTGTCGCGTACGTGGAAAGCTTCGGATCGGGCGAGCTGGTGGAGTCGGCCAAAAGAGTCGTTCAGCTTACTCACCGATTCGACTCCGTTCGACGCCTGGCGTTGAGCGAACCCGAATCTTTGGAAATGGTCAAAAAATATCTGGAGGCTTACCGTGGCAAGGAATCTCAAGCCCAATGACATCGAGTGGCGAAAGTCCAGTTACTGCGGCGGACTCGAAAATGAATGCGTGGAAGTTGCTGACGGCCCCTCGGATATCGCCCGCGTCCGCGACAGCAAAAATCCGGGCGGACCCATTCTCGCGTTCCCCGCGGAAAATTGGAGCTCTTTCGTAGAGGCCATTAAAGAGGAAGAGAACCACCGCTAATCCGTGCCGCGTCCACCGGTAAGGAATTCTCGCCCACGCATGGAAAGGGGTCGGAAATGGACACCACTCACGAGCGCTGGTTCAAATCGAGCTACAGCGGCGGGCTTGAAAACAATTGCGTAGAGGTCGCCGATGCGCTCGACATCGTTCCCGTCAGGGACAGCAAGAACCTGGGCCCGGTTGTCGCCTTTTCAGCCCCACGGTGGATGGAATTCATCGCGGCTCTGAAGACCGAAGAGTTCTAAGAGGCCATCTTCCACCTCTGGGAGCGCCGAACCGGGACTTCACAGGCCGCCCTCCGTGAGGACCACGGAGGGCGGCCTGCTTGCACGCCGGGCCCAGAACGGCACAGAGCCCAGGTGGCGGGAAGCAGTTGGACACGTAGATCCTGAAGGGATGGGCTCGCAATGGACGCGATGCGGAATGCGCCGTGGGACAGGTACTGGTCGGATCTTCCCGTGGTGGCGGGGGAGGCGCCCTGGGACGCCAGCCCGAAGGCCGTTGTCCTGCATCAACTGACAACGTTCCTCGACCACTTCGACCGGACTCTCCCGACCGCCGACCTCGGGTGCGGGACCGGGCGGCAGACCGCCGCTCTGGCCACGGTGTTCGACCGGGTCTTCGGCCTGGACGTCTCGGACGCCGCCCTGAACGCGGCAGAGCGCCTGAGCCCGGCACCGAACGTCCGTTACCACCGGCTCGACGCGTGCGACCCGGAAGCGGCCGCCGCCTTCCACCACGACCACGGCGACATGAACGTGTACGTCCGGGGTCTCTTCCACCAGCTCGGCAGCGACAGGGTCGATGCCGCAGGCCGGAGCCTGGCCCGGCTGGCGGGTGCACGCGGACGGGTCTTCCTGATCGAGTTCCCGGCGCAGTCGCCGGATCTCAGCCGGTTGACGAGCAGCGTCAAGGGCGTCCCGCCGAAACTTCAGCGGGTGCTCGACGCCGGAATCGTCCCCGGCCAACTCGGCGACGGCGAACTGAAGGACGTCCTCACCAGGTCGGGATTCCAGATCGTCGACTCCGGAGTCATCCAGGACGAGACCACGATGCTCGACTCCGACGGCGCACCCGTACCGCTGCTACAGGACTACGTACTGGCCCAGCCGACAGGCGAGAACATGTGACGACCCGGGCCAGCCAGAAATAAGACGAAGAGGTCGGCCTTCGCGAGGTCCTTCTCCTCGACCGGGCCAGCCAGGTAC
>NZ_JAVSCF010000070.1:8557-25172 GCF_031932565.1 Streptomyces sp. B1866 | reverse complement strand
GCCGCGGTCCCTGGGCAGCGGCCAGCGGCGGCGCACCACGAGCGCCAGCGCGGCCAGGGCCACCACCGAGCCGCCCGCGATGCCCAGCGCCGTCCACATCCCGCCGCCGCTGCCGCCCGACCGGGCCGAGGCCGCCGACCGCCCGCTGCCCGGGTCCGCCTTGCCGTCGTCGCCGCCCGCGCCCGTACGGCCCGGCTTGCCGTCGTCGCCCGCCGTGCCGCCGCCCGCCATGCCGTGCGACCCGTCCGCGCCGTCCGGGCCCGGCGGCACCAGGACGCCCACCGGCGTCACCCGGCCCGCCGCGGCGAAGCCCCAGTCCAGCAGGCGCGCGGCCTCGCGGTAGACCTCGTTGTGCTCCCTCTTGGCCGGGTTCATGACGGTGACCAGCAGCACCCGGTCGCCGCGCTGCGCGACGCCGGTGAAGGTGGATCCGGCGTTCGTGGTGGAGCCGTTCTTCACGCCCGCGAGGCCCGGGTACGGCTTCAGGTCGTAGTCGCCGGTGAGCAGGCGGTCGGTGTTCTGGATGTCGAAGTACTCGCGCTGGAGCTTGCCCTTCCTGTCCTTCTTCACCTCGCCCGGGAACCGGGCGTTCGCCGTCGAGCAGTACTCGCGGAAGTCGGCGTTCTGCAATCCCGCGCGGGCGAACAGCGTCAGGTCGTACGCGCTGCTGACCTGCCCCGGCTCGTCGTAGCCGTCGGGGCTGACGACGTGCGTGTCGTGCGCGTTCAGCTCGTCGGCGCGGCGCTGCATCTCCCGTACGGTCCTGGCCTTGCCGCCGTTCATCGCGGACAGCACGTGCACCGCGTCGTTGCCGGAGCGCAGGAAGACGCCCAGCCACAGGTCGTGCGCCGAGTAGGTGTAGTCCTCCTTGACGCCCACCAGGCTGCTGCCCGAGCCCATGCCCGCCAGGTCCGACGGCTGGACCTTGTGCGTGCGGCCGCGCGGCAGCTTCGGCAGCACGGTGTCGGCGAACAGCATCTTCAGGGTGCTGGCGGGCGGCAGCCGCCAGTGGGCGTTCTGCGCCGCCAGCACCTGCCCGGACTCGGCGTCAGCCACCAGCCAGGACCGGGCGGACAGGTCCCGGGGCAACGCGGGCGCCCCGAGCCCCGGCGCCACCTGCGGTCCCGACCGCCCCAGCTGTTCGCCGCCCACGGTGGACGTCGTGGCGGGCGGCGTGGCCGACGGACTCCCCGGGGGCGGCGCGGGCGTGGCCGTCGGCGACGCGGCGGCGAACGCGGGACCGGCGGGCGCGCCGGACAGCAGCAGCGCGGCACAGGCGGCGGTCGCCAGTACGGTGGTCCGGCGTCTGCCGACGGCGGGACCACAGCGCTCGCAGCGGGCTCGGGCGGGGAGTTCGGCAGAAGTCGGCACGACAGCGAACGTACAGCCCTACCATCAGTTCACCGACAAGGACCCCGGCCGCCGTACGCGCGTTGGCGGAAACCGGACCGGCGGCGCGGGCTCCTGACCCTCCTTCGGCCTGTGCCGCCGTCAGCCCGGCCAGACGCCCGTCAGCCGCCGGGTGGCGGTCGCGCCGCCGCGGTCCACGGCGGCCCTGACGCCGGCGAAGACGGCCCCCTGGAGGGCGGCGGCGAGCAGCACCTCGGGCCAGCGGCGCTCCTCGTCGGTGGCGCCGGGGGCGTCGTCCTCGTGGCCGAGCGCCTTCCAGATCCGCTTGAACACGGCCCCCGCCACGGCGCCGCTGACGGCGCCGAGCGCCAGGCCGACCGGCTTGTAGGCGATTTTCGCGGCTTTCACCAGGTCACCTCCGGGTGGTCGGGCACGGGTGCGCGAACGTCGCGCGCGGGTACGCGGACGTCGCGTACGGGCAGGTCGCCGCGGTCGCGGGCGGTCACCCGGCGTCCCGGCGGCGGGAGCGGCGGTAGGCCCTCCGCGCCTTCCTCGGCCACGCGCGCGTGTCGCGCGGCCGCACGTACGGCTCCTCCTTGGCCGGGTGGCCGCCGGCGATGGCGCGCTGCCGGGCCAGCTCGGCGTCGAACTCAAGACCGAGCAGGATGGCCAGGTTCGTGATCCACAGCCACACCAGGAAGACGATCACGGCGGCGAGGGTGCCGTAGGTGCGGTTGTACGAGCCGAAGTTCGCCACGTACAGCGCGAAGCCCCCGGACGCCAGCATCCACAGCGCCAGCGCCAGGAAACTGCCGGGCGTGATCCACCGGAAGCCGCGCCCGCGGACGTTCGGCGCGGCCCAGTACAGGATCGCGATCACGGTGGTGACCAGCAGCGCGAGCACCGGCCACTTGGCGATCGACCAGACGGCCAGGGTGGCGTCCCCGATGCCGAGCGCGGTCCCGGCCTGCCGGGCCACGGCGCCGGTGAACACCACGATCAGCGCGCTGGCCGTGGCCAGCACCATCAGCACCACCGTGACCGCCAGCCGCAGCGGCGTCACCTTCCACACCGGGCGGCCCTCGGCGATGTCGTACACGGCGTTCGCCGAGCGGATGAAGGCGGCCACGTAGCCGGAGGAGGACCACAGGGCCGCCAGCAGGCCGACGACCGCCAGCGCCGAGCCGGTGCCCGCGTTGCCCTGCAACTGCTGCACGGCGTCGGTGACGATCTGCCGGGCCGAGCCCGGGGTGAGCTGCCGGACGTTGTCCAGCACCTTGCGCGTCGTGGACTCCCCGGCCACCCCGAGCAGCGACACCAGCACCAGCAGCGCCGGGAACAGCGACAGCACGCCGTAGTAGGTCAGCGCGGCGGCCCGGTCGGTCAGCTCGTCGTCCTCGAACTCCGCGACCGTCCGGCGCAGCACCGGCCACCAGGCGCGCCTCGGCAGCTGGGCCGGCTCGTCGGGCTCGTCGCGCTCGACCCGCGGGGAGGGGCCGGGGCCGGTGGGCTCGCGGGCGCCCTCGGCCGCGCCGCCGGCCTCCCGCCCGTTCCCGTGCCCCTTCTCGCGCTCGTTCTCGTCCGGCGTGTCGCGTGCCGTTTCGCGGCCCGTCCCGTCGTGCGTCCCGTGGCCTGTCCCGTCGTGCGTCTCGTGCTCTGCCGCGTCCGGCTCCTCGTGCCGGTGGCCGTGGTGGCGGCCGGGCGTCCGTATTCTCGCCATACGGGCCGGGTTACCGCTTCGCCGCAGCCCAACCCCCGGTCCCGTCCCCCGTACGGGACCGGGTCGCCCGCGGTCACCGGCCCGCGGTCACCCGCCCGCCTCGGCGGGCTCGGCCGTCTGCCCGCTCTCCGGCTCGGTGAGGAACACGCCGAGCGCCAGCGCCGCCACCGGGATCGCGCACAGGATCCAGAGCACGCCCTGCGGCCCCCAGTGCTCGGCCGCCACGCCCAGCGCCGGGGCGATCAGCCCGCCGATGCTGACCGCGAGCCCCAGCGTGACGCCCGCGGCGGTGCCCGGCCGGGTGGGCAGGTAGTCCTGGCCCAGCTTGACCAGGACGGCGAAGGGGATGTTCAGCGCCACCCCGGCCAGCACCGCGAACACGAACGGCGCCACCGGCCCGGGCGCCAGCCGCAGCCCGAGCAGCGCGGGCACGGCCAGTACGCCGCCGAGCTGCACGGTGCGCACCAGGCCCAGCCGGTCCGCGATGCGGCCGCCCAGCAGCGTCCCGGCGACCCCGCCCAGCAGGAAGCCCGCCAGCGCCGCGCCCGCCGCGCCCCGGCCCGTGTGCAGGTGCCGGATCCAGAACAGCTCGATGAAGGTCAGCACGCCGAAGAAGGCGACCGACCGGACGGTCTCGATGGCGGTGAGCACCAGGAAGGGCGCCCACTGGTCGGTGCCGGCCCGCGCCGCGGACCGGGCGGCCGGCGGCCGGGGCCGGTGGCGCAGCAGCGCGACGCCGACGACGACGGCCGGGGGGATGAACACGGCCGTGGCCGTGACGCCCATGGCCACCAGCAGCGGCGTGGCCAGCACCGGCGCCAGGAGGAAGCCGACGCTGCCGCCCGCGGCGAACACGCTCATCGCGGCCGCGCTGTCCCCGGCCGCCGCGCGGGCCGCCTTGCCGGCCGCCGGGTGGAACATCGCCACGCCGATGCCGGAGAGCAGGATCAGCGCCCACACGGCCGGATACGGCTGGACCAGGCCGGACAGGCCCAGGCCCACCCCGGCGACCGCGACGCCCGCCCCGGCCAGCCAGCCGAGCCGGTAGCGGTCCACCGCCAGGCCGATGAACGGCTGGGGCACGGAGCTGCCCAGGGCGGCGGCCAGGGTGAGGCCGGCGGCGGCAACGTAGCCGTAGCCCCGGTCCAGCACGAAGTACGGCACGCAGGCCGGGACCAGGCCCTGGTACAGGTCGTCGACCGCGTGCGCGGTGCCCCACAGCCACATGCGCCGCCACGGGCCCGGGGACCGGGCGGGCGGGCCGGTGTGGGCGGGCGCAGGCGGCGGGCCCGCCGCCTGCGTCGTCTCGGTCATGGACGCGACTCCTCGCTGAGCGGAAGGGAAGAGGGAAGAGAGCTGCGGCGCACAGCGGGCGCCGGTGGCGGAAGCCGCGTACCAGCCTCCCGATTGACCGGGTCGGCGGGCTATCAATACCCTGCCGATCCATGTCGCCGATCCGCCAACCTGCCTGCAAGCCGGTCGAGGGCCCCTCCCGGGTGCCGCTGGCCGACCGGGAGCGCATCGACTGGCACTTCCACACCCACGGCCAGCTCATCTCGCCCGGCCGCGGCGTGCTGCGGATCTCCACGGCGGCGGGCGCGTGGATCGTGCCGCCGCAGCGTGCCGTGTGGATTCCGGCCCGCGTCCCGCACGCCCACCAGGCGCACGGGCCCACCGAGCTGCGCGCGCTGGTCTTCCCCGCCTCGGCCGACCCGCTGGGCGGCGGCCAGCCCGCGGTGCTGGCCGTGCCGCCGCTGCTGCGCGAGGTGATCGCCGCCCTGACCGGCGACCCGGGCCTGCCGCCCGCGCACCGGCGCAACCTGGAGCGCGTCGCCCTGGACCAGCTGCGCCGGGTCGAGGCGCTGCGGCTGTGCCTGCCCTACCCGGCCGACCCGAGGCTGCGGGACGTCGCCGCGATCCTCCAGGACGACCCGGCGGACTGCCGTACGCTCGCCCAGCTCGGGGCGGCGGTGGGCGCGGCCGAGCGGACCCTGAGCCGGCTGTTCCGCGCCGAGACCGGCATGACCTTCCCGCAGTGGCGCACGCAGCTGCGGCTGCACCACTCGCTCACCCTGCTGGCCTCCGGCGCCTCGGTCACCACGGCCGCCGCGGCCTGCGGCTACAGCGGCCCGAGCGCGTTCATCCAGGCGTTCCGCGCGGCCTTCGGGGTGACGCCGGGCGCGTACGGGCGCGACGGCGGCGACCAGGCCCGGGACCCGTCCGGCGCCCCCGGGGACGGGCGGCCCGCCGCCCAGGAGGCTACGGGCGCGAGGCCCGCGCCTGCGGGCTGACGGCCGCCGCCTCGGCCGCGCCCGCCCGCCCGAGGCCGTCCGTACCGCCCAGGCGGTCCGGCCCCTCGGTACCGGCCACAGCAGCCCCACCCGCCACACCGCCCGTACCCGCCGCGCCGTCCACCCGGTCCAGCGCGTCGTGCTCCTCCGGGCCGTCCGCGGCCGGCAGCGCCACCGTCACCGTCAGGCCCTCGCCCGGTGCGGTGGTCACCCGGACCGAGCCGCCGTGCGCCTCGGCCGCCGCCCGCACCAGGGCCATGCCCAGCCCGCTGCCGGCGGCCGTGCCCGCGCGGAAGAACCGGTCGAAGATGCGCTCGGCGTCCTCCGGCGCCAGGCCCGGGCCCCGGTCCGCGACCCGCAGCACGCCGTAGCCGCCCTCCCGGCGGGCCGACACGCGCACGGCGGCGTCGGCGGGGGTGTGCGTGCGGACGTTCGCCAGGAGGTTGCTGACCACCTGGTGCGGCGTGGTCTCGTCGGCCAGCACCAGGCACGCCTCCGCGAGGTCCAGCTCCACCGGCCGGCCGGGCTGCTGGGCGCGCAGGTCGGCCGCCGCGTCCCGGGCCGCCGCGGCCAGGTCCACCGGGCGGGGCCGCAGCCGGGGCCGCTGGTCGAGGCGGGCGAGGGCGAGGAGTTCGTCGACGAGGTGGGCCATCCGCTCGGCCTCCGCGCCCACCCGGGCCATGGCGCGGTCCCGCTCCTCCTCGCTCTCGTACATCCCCTTCTCGTACAGCTGGAGGTAGCCGCGGATGGCGGCCAGCGGGGTGCGCAGCTCGTGCGAGGCGTCGGCGACGAAGCGCCGCAGGTGCGCCGCGGCGTGCTCGCGGGCGCCGAAGGCCGTCTCGACCTGCTGGAGCATCGCGTTGAGCGCCGTGCGCAGCTGCTCGACCTCGCCGCTGGGGCGCAGCCGGGTCGGCGCCACCCGGCGCGAGAGGTTGAGCCCCTGCGCGCAGCCCTCGGCGATGGCGGAGGCGGTCTCGACCATGTCCTCCAGCGGGCGCAGCCGCCGCTTGGCGCCGCGGTAGGTGGCGACGCCCAGCAGGACCACCAGGACCGCGCCCACGCCCAGCACCGGGTAGACGGCCTTGTGCAGGGTCTGCTCCACCGGCGCGGTGGAGACGGCCAGCAGGATCACCCCCTGGCCCGCGAGGTCCACGGCCGTCACCCGGTAGCCGGTGCCCAGCGTGGTCACGTCCCGCAGGGCGCCGCCGCGGGCCAGCGCGGCGGCGTCCGGCACGGCGGCGGCCAGCGCCCGCTGCACCCCGTCCGGCGGCAGGCCCGCCAGCGGCCGGGCCGTGCCGTCCGCGCCGACCGAGACGAACACCGTACGGGTCGTGCCGCTGCGGACGCGCAGCTCGCCGCCGAGGTGCGCGACCTCGGCCGGGTCCGCGACGGTCCGGTCGGACAGCCCCGAGTGGCGCAGGGCGTCGCGGGCGGCGGTCAGCTCCTCGTCGATGTCGGCGCGCATGTAGTGCTGGACGGCGAAGGTGCACAGCGCGCAGGCCACCACGATGCCGACCGTGAGCACGGTGATGCTGCTCAGGGTCAGCTTGACGCGCAGCGTGGGGTGCCGGTGCGGCCGCCCGCGCGCGCAGCCGCGGCAGGCGGTGAGGAGCCCGCGGCGCGCCGCCGCGCGGCGCTTCACGCCGGTTCCGGCGGCCGCAGGCCGTAGCCCACGCCGCGCCGGGTCCGTATCAGCGGCGGGCCCAGCGGGTCCAGCTTGCGCCGCAGATAGCTGATGTAGGTCTCCACGACGGTGGACTCCACGGCGTGCTCGTAGCGCCACACCTGCCGCAGCAGCTGCTCCTTGGGCACGATCCGGTCCGCGTGCCGCACCAGGTGCCGCAGCAGCGCGAACTCGGTCGGGGTCAGGTCCGCCGTGCGCCCGCCGCGCCGCACCGTGTACGTCGCCTCGTCCAGCTCCAGGTCGCCGTGGCGCAGCACCGGCGGGCGGGGCGGCGCGGCACTGCCGGCGGTCCGGGCCGGGCGGGTGCGGCGCAGCACGGCCCGGATCCGGGCCACCACCTCGTCCACCTGGAAGGGCTTGGTGATGTAGTCGTCGCCGCCCAGGCCCAGGCCGGTGACCACGTCGGCGGGCGCGTCGCGGGCGGTGAGGAACACCACGGCCGTCTCGGGCAGCTCGGCGCGCAGCACCTGGCACACCTGCCGCCCGTCGCCGTCGGGCAGGGCGATGTCGAGCAGCACCGCGTCCGGGCGCAGCTCGCGGGCCAGCGCGACGGCCTGCCGCGCGCCGGTCGCGGTCGCCACCGCGAAGCCGTGGAAGCGCAGCGTGATGGCCAGCACGTCGGCGATGCTCGGCTCGTCCTCCACGACCAGCACGGCCGGCCGGTCCGGCCCGCGCCGCGCGGCCGGCTCTGCCGTGCCGGGCGCGCCGGCCGCCGTGCCGTGCGGGGCGGCCGGGGCGGCGGGCCCGCGTCCCTGGGTGTCCGCGGCAGTCATGCCCCCCAGTATCGGCCCGGAAAGGCGGCGGATTCCGGAAAAGTCTTGGAGCTTCCTGAGAGTCCGCTGTCTCCCGGCCGCCGGCGGGCGGCCGCGGGTGAGGCTGTCCCCAGCACGTGGGGGGATCGACGGAACGACAAGGAGCACGGCGTTATGACGGGGTGGGCACGGTGGTGTCTCAGACACCGGCTGGTGGTTCTCGTGCTGTGGGTGGCGGCGCTGTTCGGCAGCGCGGTGGCCAGCGGGGCGCTGGGCAGCGCGTACTCCAACGTCTTCAGCCTGCCGGGGACGGAGTCCTCGCGGGCCATGGACCGGATGGAGAAGGCGCTGCCGCAGCGCGCGGGCGACACCGACACCATCGTGTGGGAGGTCGCCGAGGGCCGGACCGTGCGCGACCCGGACGTGGTGCGCCGCATGTCGGCGGCGCTCGCCGACATCCGCCGCATGCCGGACGTGGGCACGGTCGTCAGCCCGTACGAACCGGACGGCGCGGCCCAGGTCAGCCGGGACCGGCGGATCGCCTACGCCGAGATCACCTTCACCAAGCAGGCGTTCGAGCTGAAGATCCCCAACACCGAGAAGGTCGTGGACCGGGCCGAGGCGGCCCGCGCCGACGGCCTGAAGGTGGAACTCGGCGGCCAGGCCATCGAGCAGACCCAGTCCCCGCCGGCCGGCCTGTCGGAGGGCGTGGGCATCATCGCCGCGGCCATCGTGCTCTTCCTCGCCTTCGGGTCGCTGTTCGCCATGCTGCTGCCGCTGCTCAACGCGGTCTTCGCGGTGGGCACCGGCCTGTCGGTGGTGGTGCTGCTCAGCCACGTCACCGACCTGCCGGACGTGGCGCCGCTGCTCGGCAGCCTGATCGGCCTGGGCGTGGGCATCGACTACGCGCTGTTCATCGTCACCCGGCACCGTAAGGGCGTCCGCGCGGGCCTGCCGCCGGCCGAGTCGGCCGTGCGGGCGCTGGACACCTCGGGGCGCGCGGTGCTGTTCGCGGGCGGCACGGTGTGCATCGCACTGCTGGCCATGTTCTCGCTCGACATGGGCTTCCTGGACGGCATAGCCATCGCCACGACGGTGACCACGCTGCTGAGCGTGCTGGCGGCGATCACCCTGCTGCCCGCCATGTTCGGCTTCCTGGGCACCCGGGTGCTCAGCCGCCGGGAGCGGCGCGCGCTGGCCGCCGAACAGGCCGGGCAGCCCGGGCAGCCCGTACGGGCCGGGTCGCCGGACGCGCCCAGCGGCGCCGCGCTGCGCTGGTCGGCGTTCGTGGAGCGGCGGCCCAGGCTGCTGGGGGGCGTGGCGGTGCTGCTCATGGCCGCGCTCGCCCTGCCCACCCTGTCCCTGCGCCTGGGCACCAACGACCAGGGCAACCAGCGCGAGTCGACCACCATGCGCCAGGCGTACGACCTGCTGGCGGAGGGCTTCGGACCCGGCTTCAACGGGCCGCTGCTGATGGTCGCCGACGTGCCGGGCGGCGAGCCGGACCGGCGGGCGCTGGACGGCCTGGTGACCAGGGTGCGCGCCACGGAGGGCGTGGCCCGCGCGGCCGTGGTCCCGCTGCCGTCCGGCGCCGGCGGCCCGGCGGCGGACACCGCCGTCGTGCAGGTGGTGCCCACCACCTCGCCGCAGGACGCGAAGACCGACCGGCTGATCGACCGGCTGCGCGACGACGTCGTGCCCGCCGCGGAGCGGGGCACCACCCTCCGGGTCGACGTCGGCGGCGTCACGGCCACGCAGAAGGACTTCGCCGCGGTCATCGGCGACCGGCTGCCGCCGTTCATCGCGCTGATCGTGGGCCTCGGCGCGCTGCTGCTGCTCGTCGCCTTCCGCAGCGTGGTGGTGCCGCTCACGGCCGCGCTGATGAACCTGCTCGCCGCCGCCGCCTCGTTCGGCGTGCTGGTGGCGATCTTCCAGTGGGGCTGGGGCATGGACCTGCTGGGCCTGGGCAAGGAGGGGCCGATCCTGTCCTTCCTGCCGGTGATCATGCTGCCGCTGCTGTTCGGCCTGTCCATGGACTACCAGGTGTTCCTGGTCAGCCGGATGCACGAGGAGTGGGTGCACACCAAGGACAACGCGCGCGCGGTCAAGGCCGGACTCGCCGACACCGGCCGGGTCATCAACTGCGCGGCCCTGATCATGATCTGCGTGTTCAGCTCCTTCATCCTCAGCGGCGACCCGGGCGGCGTGATGGCGGGCATCGGCCTGGCGGGCGCGGTGGCGCTCGACGCGTTCATCCTGCGCATGATCCTGGTCCCGGCCCTCATGCACGTCATCGGCCGCGCCAACTGGTGGCTGCCGGACTGGCTGGACCGGCGGCTGCCGCACCTGGCCGTCGACCCGCCGGACGAGCCCTACGGGCCTGCTCGCGGCGCCGGAGAGGACCGGGAGCTGGTGGCGGAACGCTGAAAATCTGTGGTTGAGTGTTTGACTTCGCCGGACGGGTGTGCGAAATCTGCTGTCGACACCCAATGGGGGTCGCGAAGTCATGAGGGAGCACCGAATGCGGTTGGCCGCCAACCGGGCCGTCGTCCGGTCCGTCATAGTGGGCCTGGTGCTGGCCGTCGCCGTGGCGGTCGGCTACCAGCTCATCTCCTCGGCGGACGACGGCGGCGGGCCGATCCGCGTGGGGACCACCGACCGGGTCACCGCGCTGGATCCGGCCGGGGCGTACGACAGCGGATCGTGGGCGCTGTACAGCAACGTCTACCAGTCGCTGCTCACCTTCGACCCCGGGGCCACCCAGCCGCGGCCGGACGCCGCGCGGGCGTGCGCCTTCCAGGGCGCGGACCTGACGGTCTACGTGTGCCGGCTGCGGCCGGGCCTGCGGTTCGCGGGCGGCCGCCCCATCACCGCCGAGGACGTCAAGTACTCCTTCGACCGGGTCCGCCGGATCAACGATCCGCGCGGGCCCGCTCCGCTGTTCGACACCCTGGCTCAGGTGCGCGCCGACGGGCCGGACAAGGTCGTCTTCACGCTCCGCACGCCGGACGCCACCTTCCCGTTCAAGATCGCCACCGGTGCCGGGTCGATCGTGGACCGCGACACCTACCCCGCCGACCACCTGCACGCCGGCGACGGCGTGACCGGCTCCGGGCCGTACGTCCTGAAGAGCTACCAGCCGGACGACCGCGCCGAGCTGCGGCCCAACCGCCACTACCGGGGCGCCGTCACGGACGTCGGCGGGCCGGTGACCATCCGCTACTTCCGCGAGTCCGCGGACCTCAGCGGCGCCTGGCGGCGCAAGGAGCTGGACGTGGTCGGCCGCGGCATGCCGCCGTCGGAGATGGCGGCCCTCAAGCCCGGCCAGGACGGCATCACGATCATGGAGAGCGCCGGCGCCACCACGCACAGCCTCGTGTTCAACACGCGCGAGAAGTCGGCCGCCCGGGACGTGGCCGTACGCCGCGCGGTCGCCGCCGTCGTGGACCGCGACGCCCTCGCGCGCGACGTCTACCGGCGCACGGTCGAGCCCCTGTACTCCGTCGTCCCGCAGGGCATCACCGGCCACACCACCCCCTTCTACGACCGTTACCCCGAGCCCGACCGGGCCACGGCCCGCGCCCTGCTGCTCGCCACCGGGCAGACCCTCCCGGTCCGGCTCTCCCTCGGCTACGCGCACGGCGAGGTGGCCAAGCGGGAGACCGAGGAGCTGCGGCGGCAGCTGGAGGCGACCGGCCTGTTCACGGTGCGGACGGTGGAGCACGAGTGGGGCGAGTTCCAGAGCGGGTTCGCCAAGGGCGAGTACGACGCCTTCCTGGTCAGCTGGGTCGCGGACTTCCCCGACCCGGACACCTTCGTCGCCGCCCAGATGGGCTCGGGCAGCAGCTGGCACAACGGCTACCAGGACGAGGAGGTGGACGAGCTGATCCAGGACACCCAGCGGCAGTCCAACCGGGCCGCGGCCGTCGGCGACTTCCGCACCCTCCAGCAGATCGCCGCCCGGGACGTGCCGCTGCTCCCGCTGTGGCAGCGCAAGACGCAGGTGCTCAGCACCGACTCCATCGCCGGGACGCAGTACCTGTCGGACGGCACCGGCACGTGGCGGCTGTGGCGGCTGTCCCGGCTGTGACCGGCCGCGCGGGCCCGGCCGGGACGCGGCCGTATCACCCCTTCGGGTGACGTGCTGGCGGCGGGCCCGGCGGCGGGAGTACGGTCACGCCACCGCCGCGGCCGGAAGGCCCGGCGGACGGGGGCGATCCGCGCGGACCAGCGGCCCGCCGGCCCCCGCGGGACCACCACGGAACAGGGCCAGGGCACGGGACCACCACGGGACCGGGCCACGGCGCGGGACCACCACGGAAGAGGGCCACGGCCCCAGGCGCCGGGAGGGCGGGCGCGGCATGGAACACCCGGAGCGGCAGCCGGCGAGCGGCGGCCGGCCCCTGCTCTGCCCGGGCCCGCACCTCGCGTGCCAGGGCTGCGCCGGCCGGGCCCTGGTGCCCGGCGACGTGCTGCACGTCGACGACCGGGGTCAGGCCGGATGCCTGCCCGGCAGCCACGCCTGCCGGCACTGCCGCGGGCGCGGCTTCTTCTGCGCCCGCACGCCCGCCTGCCGGGGCGCCCACTTCGCGGACACCCCCGCCTTCGGCCCGTTCGCCTTCCCGCCGGTGTGACACCCGGCCGGTGCGGCACCCCGGCGCGCCCGGCCGAACGACCGCCGCACCCCGGAGCCCGGCGCGCCCCCGGCCCGCCGCGCCCCGGCCCGCCGCGCACCGGCTCAGCACCGCCGCGTCACCAGGGCCCGCTTCACCTCCGCGATCGCCTTCGTCACCTCGATGCCGCGCGGGCACGCCTCCGTGCAGTTGAAGGTCGTACGGCAGCGCCACACGCCCTCCCGGTCGTTCAGGACCTCAAGGCGCCGCTCCGCGCCCTCGTCGCGCGAGTCGAAGATGAAGCGGTGCGCGTTCACGATGGCGGCCGGGCCGAAGTACTGGCCGTCGTTCCAGTAGACCGGGCAGGAGGTGGTGCAGGCGGCGCACAGGATGCACTTAGTGGTGTCGTCGTAGCGCGCGCGCTGCGCCGGGGACTGGCGGCGCTCGCGCGTGGGCTCGTTGCCGGTGGTGATCAGGAAGGGCAGCACGTCGCGGTACGCCTGGAAGAACGGCTCCATGTCCACGACCAGGTCCTTCAGCACCGCCAGGCCCTTGATCGGCTCAATGGTCACCGGCCGGCCCGGGTCGAGGTCCTTGATCAGCGTCTTGCACGCCAGCCGGTTGCGGCCGTTGACCCGGACCGCGTCCGAGCCGCACACGCCGTGCGCGCAGGAGCGGCGGAAGGTCAGCGTGCCGTCCAGGTCCCACTTGATGGCGTGCAGGCCGTCCAGCACCCGCTCCCGGGGGTCGATGGCCAGGGTGAAGTCCTGCCAGTACGCCCGGTCGCCCGCCTCCGGGTCGAAGCGGCGGACGCGGAAGGTCACGTCGGTGAGGTGGCTGACCCCGGGCTCCGGGGTGGCGGGCGTGGACGTCGGCGCTGGTGTCGCGGCGGTCATCAGTACGTACGCTCCATCGGCTCGTAGCGGGTGCGCACCACCGGCTTGTAGTCCAGCCGGACCGTCTCCGTGCCGTCCGCGCCGACCTCGCGGTAGGCCATGGTGTGCCGCATGAAGTTCACGTCGTCGCGGTGCGGGTGGTCCTCGCGGTAGTGGCCGCCGCGCGACTCCGTGCGGGCCAGCGCGCACACGGCCGTCACCTCGGCCAGCACCAGCAGGTTGCCCAGCTCCACGGCCTCCAGCAGGTCGGTGTTGAACCGCCGGCCCCGGTCCTGGAGCCCGATGTCGGCGTACCGCTCGCGCAGCCGGCCGATCTCGGCCACCGCCTCCTTGAGCGTCTGCTCGGTGCGGAAGACCATCACGTTGCGGTCCATCGTCTCCTGAAGCGCCCGGCGCACGTCCGCCACCCGCTGCCCGCCCGTGGACCCGCGCAGCCCCGCCACCTGCGCGCGCACGAACCCGGCCGGGTCCTCGGGCAGGTCCACGTGGTCGTGCCCGGCGGCGTACGCGGCGGCGGCCAGGCCCGCGCGGCGGCCGAAGACGTTGATGTCCAGCAGCGAGTTGGTGCCCAGCCGGTTCGCACCGTGCACCGACACGCACGCCACCTCGCCCGCCGCGTACAGCCCCGGCACCACCGTGGTGTTGTCGGCCAGCACCTCGCCGTGCACGGTCGTCGGGATGCCGCCCATGGCGTAGTGCGCGGTGGGCTGGATGGGGACCGGGTCGGTGTACGGCTCGATCCCCAGGTACGTGCGGGCGAACTCGGTGATGTCCGGCAGCTTGGCGTCCAGCTGCTCGGGCGGCAGGTGGGTCAGGTCCAGGTGCACGTGGTCGCCGTCCGGCCCGCAGCCGCGGCCCGCGCGGATCTCGGTGTAGATCGCGCGGGAGACCACGTCGCGCGAGGCGAGGTCCTTCATCACCGGCGCGTACCGCTCCATGAAGCGCTCGCCGTCCTTGTTGCGCAGGATGCCGCCCTCGCCGCGCGCGCCCTCGGTCAGCAGGATGCCCATGCGCCAGATGCCGGTCGGGTGGAACTGGAAGAACTCCATGTCCTCCAGCGGCAGCCCGCGCCGGTAGGCCACCGCCTGGCCGTCGCCGGTCAGGGTGTGCGCGTTGGACGTCACCTTGTAGAACCGGCCGCAGCCGCCGGACGCGAAGACCACCGCCTTGGCCTGGAAGACGTGCAGGCCGCCGGTCGCCAGCTCGTAGGCGACCACGCCCGCGGTGCGCGGCGGGCCGCCGCCGGGGCTCTCGCGCAGCAGCAGGTCCAGCACGTAGAACTCGTCGAAGAACTCCACGCCCTCCTTCACGCAGTTCTGGTACAGCGTCTGGAGGATCATGTGGCCGGTGCGGTCCGAGGCGTAGCAGGACCGGCGCACCGGCGCCTCGCCGTGGCGCCGGCTGTGCCCGCCGAACCGGCGCTGGTCGATGGCCCCCTCCGGCGTGCGGTTGAACGGCAGGCCCATCCGCTCCAGCTCCAGCACGGAGTCGATGGCCTCCTTCGCCAGGATCTCGGCGGCGTCCTGGTCGACCAGGTAGTCACCGCCCTTGACGGTGTCGAAGGTGTGCCACTCCCAGCTGTCCTCCTCCACGTTGGCCAGCGCGGCGGCCATGCCGCCCTGCGCGGCGCCGGTGTGCGAGCGGGTGGGGTAGAGCTTGGTGAGCACCGCCGTGCGGCTGCGGCCGGTGGCGGCCAGGGCCGCGCGCAGCCCGGCGCCGCCCGCGCCGACGATGACGGTGTCGTAGCGGTGGGTGGTCACGGGCGGTTCCATGGCTCCTCTTTCGCCGGTCTCTAGGGCGTGTCGTGTGGATCAGGGCGGGCTCGCGACGCCCGGCACTCCCCCAGCTACCGCTGGGGGTGCCCCCGCCCCCGGCTACCGCTGGGAGGTGCCCCCTGCGCTCTCCTCCTCCGCCTTGCAGCCGGGGGGTACCTCCCAGCGGTAGCTGGGGGAGCACCGGACGCCGCTCCCTGATCCACCCTGTTCCACCAGACACGCCCTAGCCGATGTCCGGGTCGAAGGTGAGGATCACCAGGCTGCCCAGGACGGTGGTGAACGCGGTGGCCGTGTACAGCAGGGCCTTCAGCCACAGGCGTACGGCGTCCCGCTCGGCGTAGTCGTTGACGACCGTGCGCAGCCCGTTCGCACCGTGCAGGGTCGCCAGCCACAGCAGGAACAGGTCCCACGTCTGCCACACCGGCGACTTCCACCGGTCGGCCACGAAGGCGAAGTCGATCCGCTGCACGCCGTCGCCGAGCACGAGCTGGATCAGCAGGTGCCCGAGGACGAGCAGCACGAGCAGCACGCCGGACAGCCGCATGAACAGCCAGGCGTACATCTCGAAGTTGCCGCGGGTGGCCGCGGGCGTGCCCGCCCGGCGGGCCCGCGGCGGCTCGATCACGGGCGCGGGGTGGTCGGCGTCGTGCGGGCCGTGCGGGCGGGCCGCGCCGGGCGGCGGGGTGGCGGTCCCGGTCATCGGTCAGCCCCCGGCCAGCCGGTGCAGGGTGTGCCGCAGGACGGGGTAGAAGCCGGCGAGCATCAGCGCGGCCCACACGCCCAGCGCCGCCCACAGCATCCGCCGCTGGTGGCGGGCGCCCTGCGCCCACAGGTCCACGGCGGCCACCCGCAGGCCGTTGAGCGCGTGGAAGAGGATGGCGGCGACCAGGCCGTACTCCATCACGTTGACGACCGGGTGCTTGTACGTGGCGACCACGTCGTCGTACGCGTCGGGCGAGACGCGTACCAGCGAGGTGTCCAGGACGTGCACGAACAGGAAGAAGAAGATCAGCACGCCGGTGACCCGGTGCGCCACCCAGGACCACATGCCCTCCCGCCCGCGGTAGAGCGTTCCAGCCGGCACGGTCGACTCCTCGGGGACGTCGGAAGGCCCGCCGGGCCCCGGGCCGGGCCCCGGCCCGGGGGAGGACGGGCGGCGGGCGGCGGGGCCGCGCCGCGTCCGGCCGCCCCCGAGCGGGCCTTACGGACCGTCAGGCCGACCGAACGCCTCAAATGTAGATGATCCGCCCTCGGGTGAGTAAATGTCTGTAAGCCGGACGAGTCGCTCGCGTGTCAGCCGCCGCAGCTCGCGCGCCGCCACGGCCCGCTCCTCCTCCGGGCCGTGCCGCAGCCGGGCGCGGAGCGCGGCCAGCGCCCGGCCGGGCGCCTCGTCGGCGCGGCAGCCGTCCAGGCAGACCACGAAGGCGTGGCCGAAGCGGCGCTCGTAGGCGGCGACGGCGGCGGCGGGGGAGGCGGCGCGGGCCGTCCGTGCCTGGTCCGCGCCGCCGCCGCGCGCGGGGAGCGCGCGGGGGCC
>NZ_JAVSCF010000070.1:5417-8444 GCF_031932565.1 Streptomyces sp. B1866 | reverse complement strand
GGTCAGCCCCCGGCTCGCCGCGTCACCCGCCGCGAGCAGCGCCGCCACGGTCGGATACGGGCGGCGGGCGGCCACCTGCCGGGCCCAGCGGCGGCTCGCGCAGCAGCCGAGCAGCGCCGCCTCGGCGGCGTCGGCGGACGCGGCGTTCAGCCGCGCGAGACCGGGCGCGGCGGAAGCGGGCGCGGCGGGCGCGCCGGGCGCGGCGGAGGACGAGTAAGGAGAGAGGGCCACGGGAGACGAGGGGGCAGAGGGAGTCGGGAGAAAGTCGAGAGGCACGGGAGACGAGGGGTGGGAGAACGGGCGGACGGGTCGGCGGCCGGGGCCCGCGGCGCCTCGGTGATCTTGGCGAGATCGGCCCGCCGGACCGGTCTGACGGCCCGCCATGGACATGGCCGGGTGGCGGGAAGAGCCTGCCGGTGCGGCGGGAAATCGCCGCCTTCCACGGTGCGAGATCCGGTTGAGACGCAACCGTAATCACATCATGTCCATGGGCGCCCGGCCGTCGCGGAAAGCCACCCGAACGGGGGAGTCCGACGGTCCCCGGCCGGTCTCCGAACGACGCGGACCGGCGCTCTCCCACGGCCCGCGGCAGACCGCCGCCGAGCGCATCAGTGCAGGTGAGAGGCATCAAAGAAAGGGGACGGCCGGGGCCGCCACCCCCCACAGGAGAGGCCCCGGCCGTCGTCTGAGACGGACCCTTCACAGGGTTCGTACCTCCTACAGCGCCACCCGCCCGGATTGCGTCACACCCCCCGGAAAAGGGCCCGCGGCCCGGCCCCGGCCGCCGGCGGTCGGGAGGCCACTGGACGCGACTGGGTGAATACCCGTAACGTCACAGATCCGCGTTGCGGCGCGGCCTGTTGTTGATCGTGCGTCGCCTCCGACCGAGGCCGCGCCCCCAGGGGGACTCGACATGTATCCGTGTGGGAACTGCCGTGCCGCCGCTGTCGGCCCAGACGGCCGCTGCGCCGCCTGCGGGACCTATCAGCAGACGCTCCAGCAGGCCCAGCAGCCCGCGGCGCCGGCCGGCTACGGCTACCCGGCCCCCGGCGCTCCGGCGCCCGTGCCCGGCCTGCCGACCGGAGGCGTGGACCTGCGGCGCGGCCTGGCGACCAGCCTCCAGGTGGTCCTCGGCCTGCTGCTGGCCCTGCTCGTGCTGGCGTTCGTGGCCGATATCGGCCTGTACTCGACGACGAGCGACATGCTCGACGGCAAGCTCGTCAGCCGCGACGACCTGGAGGACGCCGACGACTTCTACCGGTTCTCCATGATCTTCGTCTATGTGGTCCTGGCGGTCAGCGGGATCCTGTGGGCGATCTGGTTCCGGCGGCTGCGGCTGAACGCGGAGGTGTTCGCTCCCGGCCAGCACCGGTTCGGTCCCGGCTGGGCCGCCGGCTCCTGGTTCACGCCCGTGGTCAACCTGTGGTTCCCCAAGCAGATCGCCAACGACATCTGGCGCGCCAGCTCCCCGCAGGGCCCGTACGCCGTCCGCCGCGGCGTGCTCAACGGCTGGTGGGTGCTCTGGCTCATCGGCGCCAACTGCCTGAGCGGAGGCTTCAGCGCCTTCGCGTCCAAGCGCGGCGAGGTCACCGACCCGGACGCCGGCACGACCCTCCAGGAGCTGCACGACGACTGGGAGTCGCTGAACGACATGCTGGCGTTCAACGTGGTCGCGATTCTCCTCTTCGCGGCCGCCACCATCCTGGCCCTGCTGCTCGTCCGTCAGATCACCACCATGCAGGAGCAGCGCGCCGCGCTCCCGCCGCAGCCCGGCCCGGCCGGGTACGGCCCGGGCTACGCCGCGCCGCCCGGCTACCCCGTGCAGCCCGGCTACCCCGCGCCCGCCGCCCCGCCGTACGACCCCACGGGCGCCGCCGGCGTCCCCGGCCAGCAGGCTCCCTACGGCGGCCAGCCCGGCCCGTACGGCAGCCCGCCGCCCGGCCAGCCGTACTCGCCCTACGGCCAGGGCTGACCGGTCGGCCACGGCACGCCATCGCTGACCTGAGACTGTACGTAGGAGTGGGGGGAAGCGTGCAGGGGGACGACGCGGAGCTGACCGCTGCGGTGCGCGCGGCGCAGGACGGGGACGAGTGCGCCTTCCGCACCGTCTACCGGTCGGTGCACCCGCGCCTGCTGGGCTACGTGCGCACGCTGGTGGGAGAGGGCGACGCCGAGGACATCGCCTCCGAGGCGTGGCTCCAGATCGCCCGCGACCTGGGCCGCTTCAGCGGCGACGCCGACCGCTTCCGCGGCTGGGCCGCGCGGATCGCCCGCAACCGCGCGCTCGACCACATCCGCATGCGCGGCCGGCGCCCGGCCGCCGGTGGTGACGAGACCGAGCTGGAGACCCGCGCGTCCGACGCGGACACCGCGAGCGAGGCCATGGAGGCGCTGGCCACCAGCCGCGCCATGCGGCTGATCTCCCAGCTGCCGCAGGACCAGGCCGAGGCCGTGGTGCTGCGGGTGGTGCTCGGGCTCGACGCGAAGTCCGCCGCCGCGGTGCTGCGCAAGCGCCCCGGCGCCGTGCGCACCGCCGCCCACCGCGGCCTGCGGCGCCTCGCCGACCTGCTCGGACCGGGCGCCGAGTACGACCTGTCGGTTCTCGACGGCGTCCCCGCGCAGCGCGAGGCCCGCCGCGGCCCGGCCACGTCGCCCTCCCCGGGTGTGACGGATTGCGCGGCGCCGGCGCAGAAGGAACTGTGATGGCGGATGACCACCGCGATGGCTGGCTCGACGACGATGCCGTGGAGCGGCTGCTGCGCGGTGAACCGGTCGAGGCGCGCGGCGCCGAGGGCGTCCGGTGCGCCTGGTCGCGAGCGCGGGAAGAGCGGTTGGCCGCTGGGCTCGGTGCGTTCGCCGAGGCGGTAGGCCGGACTCCGTGCGAACCGGCCGGAGCGCGTGCGCTGCCGGGCGAGGAGCAGGCCGTGGCCGCCTTCCGGGCGGCCCGCGCCGGAGCCGGGCACGGCGCCGCGGCACCGGCACTGCGCACCGGCCGGGGCCTGCGCGTCGCGTGGCCCGTGCGCGCGG
>NZ_JAVSCF010000070.1:0-5381 GCF_031932565.1 Streptomyces sp. B1866 | reverse complement strand
CCCGCCGCGGCCGGAGCGCGCTCGCGGCTGCGGCCCCCGCTGCGGTTCGGCGTGGTCGCGGCGCTGGCCGGGTGCGCGCTGGGCGGCGTCGCGGTGGCGGCGGGCACGGGCATCCTGCACGCCCCGTTCGGCAAGGGGGCCGGTGAGCCCAGACCCGTGGCCAGCGCGACCGCGGGACAGCCGGGCGGCACGCCGATCGCCAAGGACCGCCAGGCGCTGTCCGGCGCCGGGCCCGGCGCGGCCGACAACGATGCCAGAGGCGGGCCGCGGCACGGCGGCAGCACCGACTCCGGATCGGACGGCGGCGCGCTCGGCGACCGGGGCCGCAAGGGCGACGGCGGCAAGCCCACGGACGACGGCGCCGGGAGCGAGGGCGCGGCCGGCGGCGACGGCCGGAAGGGCGGCGCCAAGGACGCCGACGGCCGGACCGCCGCCCTCTGCCGCCAGTACCTGGCGTCCCAGGACGGCGGCGGCTCGGACCTCGACGCGAAGTCGCTGCACAAGCTGGAGCGGGCGGCGGGCGGCAGATCCGCGATCCGCGGCTACTGCGCGGGCGGCAGCGGCGACGGCGGCGCGTCGACGAAGGGGACCGAGGCGGAGTCCGGCGGGACGGGAAAAGAGGACGACGGGAAAGAGGACGCGGGAAAAGAGGACGGGGCCACGGGTGAGCCGACGGGCACCCCGGCGCCCCCGCCTCCGCCGCCCCCGCCGCCGTCTCCGGGCGAGCCGTCGCCCAGCCCGTCCGCGACCGACGACCCCGGCACCGGTACTGGTACCGGCTCCAGCGGGTCCCCGACGCCGGCCCCGGACCCGGCCTGAGCATCCCCGGGCGGGCCGCGGCCTGTGCGCCGGGCGGCCCTCGACCTGATCGTCCGCCCCGCGCGTGGGGCGAGCAGCGGCGCCGAGTCGCGCGCGCCGGCCCGTCTCCCGGCCCGTATGGCGGCCCGTCTCCCGGGCCGTATGGCGGCCTGTTCCCCGGCCCGTATGGCGGCCTGTTCCCCGGCCCGTATGGCGGCCTGTTCCCCGGCCCGTATGGCGGCCTGTTCCCCGGCCCGTATGGCGGCCTGTTCCCCGGCCCGTATGGCGGCCTGTTCCCCGGCCCGTATGGCGGCCTGTTCCCCGGCCCGTATGGCGGCCTGTTCCCCGGCCCGTATGGCGGCCTGTTCCCCGGCCCGTATGGCGGCCTGTTCCCCGGCCCGTATGGCGGCCTGTTCCCCGGCCCGTATGGCGGCCTGTTCCCCGGCCCGTATGGCGGCCTGTTCCCCGGCCCGTATGGCGGCCTGTTCCCCGGCCCGTATGGCGGCCTGTTCCCCGGCCCGTATGGCGGCCTGTTCCCCGGCCCGTATGGCGGCCTGTTCCCCGGCCCGTATGGCGGCCTGTTCCCCGGCCCGTATGGCGGCCTGTTCCCCGGCCCGTATGGCGGCCTGTTCCCCGGCCCGTATGGCGGCCTGTTCCCCGGCCCGTATGGCGGCCTGTTCCCCGGCCCGTATGGCGGCCTGTTCCCCGGCCCGTATGGCGGCCTGTTCCCCGGCCCGTATGGCGGCCTGTTCCCCGGCCCGTATGGCGGCCTGTTCCCCGGCCCGTATGGCGGCCTGTTCCCCGGCCCGTATGGCGGCCTGTTCCCCGGCCCGTATGGCGGCCTGTTCCCCGGCCCGTACGGCGGCCCGTTCCCGGGCCCGTACGGCGGCCCGTCTCCCGGCCCGTACGATCCCCGACCCGCGGCGGCTCGTCGCCGGAGCCGCGCGGTGGCCGCGCCCCTGCCCCGTACGGCCTCCGGTTCGTACGGTTCGTATACGGTCACGGCTACGGTCCCGGCGGGCCCGTGCGGGGCACCGCGGACCGTGCGCGCGCGGGCCGGCCCCCGTCGGCGCGGACGGCGTGTCCCTCCCGGGACCTTCGTCCCCCGTCGGGCCGGGCCGGGAAACGGCCCGGTGAGCGGGCGTCGGCCGGGGCCGGAGGCCGGTTCCCGGGGCCGGGCGCGGTCGGCCGGAGGCCGGTTCCGAGAGCGACGTGACGAGGATCGCGCGTCAGGGTGTGACGTTTTTCCCCGGGGTGACGCTGTAATGAGCGGGCCGACTGGTCATCGGCCGCGCGGGAGCCGAGGTTCCCCCCGTACCGGCGGCACCGCGCAACCTGGCGCGGGCAGGGTCCGTTCCCCCGGCCCTGTCCGCGCCTTTCTCCCCAGCCACTGTGAAAACCCCCGTCCCCACGGGTGACCGGCCGGCCGTCCTCGGCCGGCCGGTCCGTTTTGGCCCCGGAAACCACGGAAACCGGCACCCGCCCCGGGCACCGGCGGACCGCTGCCCGCCCGCTACCGGTAGACGACGACCTTGTCGCCCGCCCGCACCTGGTCGAACACCGCGGCGATCTTGGCTCGATCGCGGACGTTCACGCACCCGTGCGAGGCGCCGCTGTAGCCGCGGGCCGCGAAGTCGGCCGAGTAGTGCACCGCCTGGCCGCCGCTGAAGAACATCGCGAACGGCATGGCGGTGTGGTAGATCGTCGACACGTGGTCGCGGCTCTTGAAGTCCACCGTGAACAGGCCCTCGCGGGTCGGCGTGTACTGCGAGCCGAAGCGCACGTCCATGGCCGCCGCGACCCGGCCGTCGATCATCCACGCGAGCGTGCGGCTGGTCTTGCTGATACACAGCACGTGCCCGGTCAGGCAGCGCGGGTCGGGCTTGGCCAGGGGGTTGGTGGTCGGCGGGTGCAGCTCGTCCCGCGTGGGCGGCCGCGTCGCGCCGCGCAGCGCCGCCCACGTGCGCCGGTCGACCGACCCGGTCGCCGGCAGGCCGTGGCCGCGCTGGAAGGACCGTACGGACGTCTGGGTGACCGTGCCGTAGTAGCCGGTCGGGTTGCGGCCGAACAGGCCGAGCTGCGCCAGCCGCGCCTGGAGCTCGCGCACCCGCTCGCCGCTGGTGCCGGGCGCGACGACCGCCGCGGGCGCGGCCGGGGCGGTTCGGCGCGGCGGGCTCGGGGTGCGCGGCGGCGTGGTGCGGTGGACGCGGGGCCGGTGCGCGGGCCGGTGGTGGGTGCGGGCGGGCGCGGCGCGCGTGGGTTCGCCGGCCCGCGTGGTCTGGGCCGGGCGCGGTGTGCCGGAGCTGCCCGCGCCGCCTTGCAGTTCGGTGGTCTTGCAGCCAGTGGCCAGCGCGGCCGCGGCCGCGGTGATGGCCGCTGTCCGTATCAACGCCTTACGGCGCATGTCACGCCCCCTGTTTCCCGGTGTTCCCCGTTGGTTCCCCTGTTTCCCGGTCTTCCGCCGTATTGCATGCTGCCCGGGGCTGCCGCCTCGCGAACCCTGGCGCATGCTGAGAGGAAGGACCCCGTCCGGATCCTCTCCCGGATGCCGCCCGCACGCCAGGGCGGCCGCCGGGTGGCGACCTCGGGCCGGGCCCGTCCGGCCGCGCCCGGGGCCGGATCCGCCGGGCCGCGGCCCGCTCGGGTAAGGAGGCGAGAGGCGGTGGCGCGTCGTGACTCGGAGTCGGGGTTCCCCATCGAGCCGGTGTACGGGCCGGAGGCGCTGGCCGGCTGGGACCCGGCCGACCGGCTCGGCGCGCCCGGCGCGTACCCCTTCACCCGCGGGGTGTATCCCGCGATGTACACGGCCCGGCCCTGGACCGTGCGGCAGTACGCGGGCTTCGGCACCGCCGCCGAGGCGGGCGCCCGCTACCGCCGGCTGATCGCGCACGGCGGCACGGGCCTGTCCGTGGCCTTCGACCTGCCCACCCAGATGGGCTACGACTCCGACGCGCCCGCCGCCCGCGACGACGTCGGCCGGGCCGGGGTGGCCGTCGACTCGCTGGAGGACATGCGGCTGCTGCTGCGGGGCATCCCGGTGGACCGGGTCTCCACGTCCATGACCATCAACGCGCCGGCCGCCGCGCTGCTGCTGCTCTACCACCTGGTCGCCGACGAGCGGGGCGTGCCCGGCGACCGGCTGGCCGGGACCGTGCAGAACGACATCCTGAAGGAGTACATCGCGCGCGGCACGTACATCTTCCCGCCCGGCCCCTCGCTGCGGCTGACCGCCGACGTGTTCCGCTACTGCCGTGCCGAGCTTCCCCGGTGGAACGCGATCTCGGTGTCCGGCTACCACCTGGCCGAGGCCGGCGCGTCGCCCGCCCAGGAGCTGGCCTTCACCCTCGCCAACGGCATCGCCTACGTCCGTACCGCGCGCGCGGCGGGCCTGGACGTGGACGACTTCGCGCCGCGCCTGTCGTTCTTCTTCGTCGCGCGGACGACGCTGCTGGAGGAGGTGGCGAAGTTCCGGGCGGCCCGGCGGATCTGGGCGCGGGTGATGCGCGAGGAGTTCGGCGCGCGCGACCCGAGGGCGCAGCGGCTGCGCTGCCACGCGCAGACCGCGGGCGCGCAGCTCACCGCGCGGCAGCCGGAGGTCAACCTGGTGCGGGTGGCGCTCCAGGGCCTGGCGGCCGTGCTGGGCGGCGTGCAGTCGCTGCACACCAACGCCTACGACGAGGCCCTGGCCCTGCCGTCGGCCCACTCCGCCCGGCTGGCGCTGCGCACCCAGCAGGTGCTGGCCCACGAGACGGACCTGACCGCGACCGTCGACCCGTTCGCCGGGTCGTACGCGGTGGAGTCGCTGACCGACGCGGTCGAGGAGGCGGCGGTGGCGCTGATGCGGCGGGTGGCGGAGCTGGGCGGGGCCGTGGAGGCGGTGCGGCAGGGCTTCCAGAAGGCCGAGATCGAGCGGGAGGCGTACCGGGTGGCGCGGGAGACCGAGGAGGGCCGCCGGGTGGTCGTCGGCGTCAACCGCTTCACCGGGACGGACCCGGACCGCGCCGCCGAGGGCCCGGCCGGCGGGCCCGCCCCCGCGCCGCACCGGCCGGACCCGGGGGTGGCGGCCCGGCAGGCGGCCCGGCTCGCGCGGCTGCGCGCCGGGCGGGACGGCGCGGCGGTGGCGGCGGCGCTCACGGCGCTGAAGGAGGCGGCCCGGGCGCCCGAGGGCACGGTGAACGTGCTGTACCCGATGCGGGACGCGCTGGCCGCGCACGCCACGGTCGGCGAGGTCTGCGACGCGCTGCGCGAGGTGTGGGGTGTCCACGTCCCCTCCGACGCGGCCCGCTGAGCGGGCCCGGACGGCACCGGGCCCTCACCGGACGGCGTCGGGCCGTCACCGGAGGGAACCGGGCCCTCACCGGACGGCACCGGGCCCTCACCGGACGGCGTCGGGCCGTCACCGGAGGGAACCGGGCCCTCACCGGACGGCACCGGGCCCTCACCGGACGGCGTCGGGCCGTCACCGGAGGGAACCGGGCCCGCCGCCCGTGCCGGGTGCCGTCCGGCGGGGGCCCGACGCCGCCCGGCGGCCCGCGGTGGCCGCCTGGCGGCCCGGGGAGACGGTCCGGCGGTCTGCCGGGGCC
>NZ_JAVSCF010000069.1:0-25334 GCF_031932565.1 Streptomyces sp. B1866 | reverse complement strand
CGAGCCGACACCGCACGTCGACTGGACCACCGGAGACATCGAGCTGCTGACCGAGTCGGTGCCGTGGCCCGCCGCCGACCGGCCGCGCCGCGCAGGCGTGTCGTCCTTCGGCATCAGCGGCACCAACGCGCACGTCATCCTGGAACAGGCGCCCGTACCGGCGGAGTCCGGCGGGCCCGCGCCGGAGCGGGACCCCGCCGTCCCCGTGCCGTGGGTGGTGTCGGCCCGCACCGCGGCCGGCCTGCGCGTGCAGGCCGCGCGCCTGCGGGGCTGGGCGCTGGCGCACCCGGAGGTGGCGCCGGCCGACACGGCCGCGGTGCTGGCGTCGGGGCGGGCTGCGCTGGAGCACCGCGCGGTCGTCCTCGGCCGCGACCTGGCGGAGCTGACCGGCGGGCTGGCGGCCGTCGCGGACGGCGAGCCGGCGGCGGGCGTGGTGTCCGGGGCGGTCGGGCGCGGCGCCCGGGGGACGGCGGTGCTGTTCACGGGCCAGGGGGCCAGGTACCGGGGCGCCGGACGGGAGCTGTACGCCGCGTTTCCCGTCTTCGCCCGGGCTCTGGACGAGGTGTGCGCCGCCTTCGACCGCGTGTCGGTCCACGACGTGAGGGCGCGGCTCCTCGCGCCGGACGGCGGCGGGCCGGACGGCGGCGCGGAGGAGGGTGTGGAGGGCACCGGGCTGGCGCAGCCGGCGCTGTTCGCGTTCGAGGTGGCCCTGTACCGGCTGTGGCGCTCCTGGGCGCCGGCGCCGGACCTCGTCGCGGGGCACTCCCTGGGCGGCATCACGGCCGCGCACGTGGCGGGGGTGTTCTCCCTTCAGGACGCGGTCGCCTTCGTCGCGGCCCGGGCGCGGCTGATGGGCGGCCTGCCCGAGGGCGGGGCCATGCTCGCCGTCGGCGCCGGGGAGGCGGACGTACGGGCCCTGCTGGCGGAGGCGGCGGTCGGCGGGGCCGGTGTCGCCGCGGTCAACGGGCCCGCCGCCGTGGTGGTCTCGGGTGAGGCCGCGGCGGTGTCGGAGGTGGCGCGGCTGTGCGCGGAGCGGGGGTGGCGCGGCACTCGCCTGCGGGTGTCGCACGCCTTCCACTCGGCTCTGGTGGAGCCGGTGCTGGCGCCGCTGCGGAAGGTCCTGGCGGGCCTGTCGTTCGCGGCGCCCGGGCTGCCGGTGGTGTCCGACACGACGGGCCGGGTCGCCGCCGCCGAGGAGTTGTGCGATCCGGAGTACTGGGTGCGGCACACGCGGCAGGCCGTGCGGTTCGCGGACGTGGTCGCCGCGCTGCGGGCGGAGGGCGTGTCGACGTATCTGGAACTGGGTCCGGACGCGGTGCTGACCGCGATGGTCGCGGAGTGCGCCGCCGGAGGCGCCGGGGCCGCGGTCGCCGTCCAGCGCCGCGACCGGGACCGGGTCGCGTCCGTGCTGGCGGGCCTGGCCCGGGTGTTCGTGCGCGGCGGGCCTGCGGACTGGGCCGGGCCGGCCGGCGTGGACGCCGCCGACGCCCGCCGCCGGGTGCCGGACCTGCCCACGTACGCCTTCGAGCGGCAGCGGTTCTGGCTGGACGCGGGCGCGGGCCCGGCGGACCCGGCGGGCCTGGGCCAGGGCGTGGTGGACCATCCGCTGCTGGGCGCGGTGGTGGAGGTCGCCGACGGGGGCGGCGCGCTGTTCACCGGGCGCCTCGCGGGTGACACGCACCCCTGGCTCGCCGACCACGCGGTGTTCGGCGCGGCCCTGGTGCCGGGCACGGCGTTCCTGGAACTCGCCCTGCACGTGGGCGGCCGGGTGGGCTGCCCGTACGTCGAGGAGCTGACGCTGGTGGCCCCGCTGGCCGTGCCGTCCGCCGCGGGCGTGCAGATCCAGCTCGGCGTGGGCTCGCCCGACGCGTCCGGCGTCCGGCCCGTCACCGTGCACGCCCGGTCGGAGGGGGCCGACCGCCCGGACACCGGCTGGACCCTGCACGCGACGGGGGCGCTGGCGCCCGGGGCCCCGGAGCCGCCGGTGCCCGCCGCCCTGGCGGTCTGGCCGCCCGCGGACGCGGAGCCGGTGGAGGCCGGTGAGCTGTACGAGGCCGCCGCCGACGCCGGGGTGCGGTACGGTGCGGCGTTCCGCGGCGTCCAGGCGGTCTGGCGGAAGGGATCCGACGTCTTCGCCGAGATCGCCCTGCCGGAGGGCGCCGGTTCGGACGGGCACCGCTTCGGCCTGCACCCGGCGCTGTTCGACGCGGCGCTGCACCCGCTCGGCCTGACGGCGGCGGGTGGCGCGGAGGAGAGCGGCGCGGCGGCTGCCGGGGTCGGCGAGCACGTGCGTCTGCCGTTCTCCTGGCGCGGCGTGTGCCTGCACGCGCCCGGCGCGCGGGAGTTGCGGGTGCGCCTGCGGGCGGACGGGGCGGACAGGTTCGCGGTCGAGGCCGTCGGCGAGGAGGGCCTGCCGGTGGTCTCGGTCGCGTCGCTGGCGGTGCGCCCGCTGGCCCGCGACCAGGTGCCGGTCCCCGCGGCGGAGGCCGCCGAGTCCCTGTTCGCGCCGCACTGGGTGCCGGCGGATGAGGACCCGGCCGTGGCACCGCCCGGGGACTGGGCGGTGGTGGGCGGCGCGGACGCCGGTGACGTCGCCGCGTTCGCGGCCCGCCACGACGCCCGCCGGTATGCCGGCCTCGCGGACCTGTTCGCCGCGGTCGACGCGGGCGCGCCGGTGCCCGGCGCGGTGCTGCTCGCGCCGCCGCCCGCCGCCGCCGCGGCCGGGTCCGGGTCCGGGTCCGGGGCGTACGGTCCGGCCGCCGTGCACGGGTCCGTACGGGACGCGCTCGCCGCCGCGCGGGCGTGGCTCGCCGACGACCGGTTCGCCGCCGCCCGGCTCGTCGTGGCGACCCGCGGCGCGGTCGCCGCGGAGGAGGGCGCCCCGGAAGGCCCGGACCTCGCCGCCGCCGCGGCGTGGGGACTGTGGCGGGCCGTACGGTCCGAACACCCCGGCCGGATCGCCCTGCTGGACCTCGGGCCGGACGGCGCCGGGCCGGACGGCGCCCGCGCCGACACCCTCGCCGCGGCCGCCCGCCTGCCCGAGTCCGCCGTCCGCGCGGACCGGGTCCTGGTGCCCCGGCTGCGGCGGGCGCCGGCCCCGTCGGCGGCGGCGGACGGCTTCGCCTTCGCCGAGGGCGGTACGGTGCTGGTCACCGGCGGCACCGGGGCGCTGGGCGCGCTGGTGGCCCGGCACCTGGTGACCGCGCACGGCGTGACCCGGCTGCTCCTGCTGTCCCGGCGAGGCGAGACCGCCCCCGGCGCCACCGACCTGACCGCCGAACTCACCGCCCTCGGCGCCGACGTCACCATCACCGCCTGCGACACCGCCGACCGCACCGCACTCGCCCGCACACTCGCCGCCGTACCCGCACGCCACCCGCTGACCGGTGTCGTGCACCTGGCCGCGGTCGTCGACGACGGGCTCGTCGCGTCGCTGACCGCGGACCGCCTGGAGCGGGTGCTGCGGCCCAAGGCCGACGCGGCGCTGCACCTGCACGAGCTGACCTCGGGGTCGGACCTGTCCGCGTTCGTGCTCTTCTCCTCGGCGGCCGGCCTGGTCGGCAACGCCGGGCAGGCGGGCTACTGCGCCGCGAACGTCGTCCTCGACGCGCTCGCCGAGCGCCGCCGGGCGCTCGGGCTGTCCGCGCTGTCCCTCCAGTGGGGCCTGTGGGAGGGGGACAGCGCGCTGACCGCCGGGCTCGGCGCCGCCGGCCGGCGGCGGCTGGCCCGGGCCGGCGTCCGGCCGCTCTCGGCGGAGCAGGGCCTGGCGCTGCTGGACGCCGCGGCCGGGCGCGCCGAGGCCGTACTGACCCCCGTGCGTCTGGACCCGGCGGCCCTGCGGGACGCGGGGGACGGCCTGCCGCCGGTGCTGTACGGCCTGGTCCCCGCGCACCGCCGCCGGGCCGGCCGCGCCGGGCGCGGCGGGGGCGCGCTGGTCCGCCGGCTCGGCGCGCTGCCGGCGGCCGAGCAGGAGCGCCTGCTGACCGACGTGGTCCGCACGCACACCGCCGCCGTCCTCGGGCACGCCGACGACCGGCCGGTCGACCCGGACCGGGCCTTCAGCGACCTGGGGCTGGACTCGCTGGCCGCGCTGGAGCTGCGCGACCGGCTCAGCGGCGCGGTCGGCCTGCGGCTGCCCGCCACCGCGCTGTTCGACCACCCGACCGCGGGCGCGCTGGGCCGGCACCTGCGCGCCGCGCTCCTCGACACGCCCGCGCGCCCCGCCGCCGTACCGGCCCGGGGGGCGGACGAGCCGGTCGCCGTCGTCGGGATCAGCTGCCGCTACCCGGGCGGCGTCGCCGGACCCGAGGACCTGTGGCGGCTGGTGGACGCGGGGGCCGACGCCATCGCGGCGTTCCCCGACAACCGCGGCTGGGACACCGGGCGCCTGTACCACCCCGACCCGGACCACCCGGGCACGGCGTACGTGCGCGAGGGCGGGTTCCTGTACGACGCCGACCGGTTCGACCCCGATTTCTTCGGCATCTCGCCGCGGGAGGCGCTGGCCATGGACCCGCAGCAGCGCCTGCTGCTGGAGGCGTCGTGGGAGGCGGTGGAGCGCGCGGGCATCGACCCCAGGTCGCTGCGCGGCAGCCGCACCGGCGTCTTCGCGGGCCTGATGTACTCCGACTACGCCGCCCGGCTGTCCGACGCCCCCGAAGGCGTGGCCGGCTACCTGGGCAACGGCAGCGCGGGCAGTATCGCCTCCGGCCGCGTCGCCTACACCCTGGGCCTGGAGGGCCCGGCGGTCACGGTGGACACGGCGTGCTCGTCGTCGCTGGTCGCGCTGCACCTGGCCTGCCAGGCGCTGCGGCAGGGCGAGTGCGACATGGCCCTGGCGGGCGGCGTGACGGTGATGTCGAGCCCCGCGACGTTCGTGGAGTTCTCGCGGCAGCGCGGCCTGGCGCCCGACGGCCGCTGCAAGTCCTTCGCGGCCGGCGCCGACGGCACGGCGTGGTCGGAGGGCGTCGGCCTGCTCCTCGTGGAGCGGCTGTCCGACGCCCGGCGCCGCGGCCACCGGGTGCTCGCCGTGGTGCGGGGCAGCGCCGTCAACCAGGACGGGGCCAGCAACGGCCTGGCCGCGCCCAACGGGCCGGCCCAGGAGCGGGTGATCCGCGCCGCGCTGGCGCAGGCCGGGCTCGGCCCCGGCGACGTGGACGCCGTGGAGGCGCACGGCACCGGCACGCCCCTGGGCGACCCGATCGAGGCGCACGCGCTGCTGGCGACGTACGGCAGCGAGCACACCGCCGGGCGGCCGCTGTGGCTCGGGTCGGTCAAGTCCAACATCGGTCACGCGCAGGCCGCTGCCGGAGTCGCCGGCGTCATCAAGATGATCATGGCAATGCGGCACGCGGAACTGCCCGCGACCCTGCACGTCGACGCGCCCTCCCCGCACATCGACTGGTCCGGGGGCGCGGTGTCGCTGCTCACCGGGGCCGTGCCGTGGCCCGAGGCGGACCGGCCGCGCCGCGCGGGCGTGTCGTCGTTCGGCATCAGCGGCACCAACGCCCACGTCGTCCTCGAACAGGGCGACGCCGCGGCACCGGACGACGCCGCCGAGCCGGACGCCGCCCCGCCCGGCGCACCCGAGAAGCCGGTCGGCGGGCCCGAGCCGGTCGGCGGACCCGCGGTGGCCTGGCCCGTCTCCGCCGCGAGCCCCCTCGCGCTGCGGGCGCAGGCCGAGCGGCTGGCCGCCCACCTGCGGGCCCGGCCGGGCGCCCGGCCCGCCGACGTCGCCCACGCGCTGGCCGCCACCCGTACCGCCTTCGAGCACCGCGCCGTGCTCGTCGGCGACGACACCGCCGGGCTCCTCGCCGCCCTCGACGCGCTGCGCGCGGGCACGGCGCACGGCGCGGTCGTCACCGGCACGGCGGAGCCGCCCGGCCGGGTCGCGTTCGTCTTCGGCGGCCAGGGCTCGCAGTGGACCGGGATGGGCGCCCGGCTGCTGGCCGAGGCGCCGGTGTTCGCCGAGCACATCCAGCGCTGCGACGCCGCGCTCGCCCCGCACACCGGCTGGTCGCTGGTGGACGTCCTGCGACGGCGGCCCGGCGCGCCCCCGCTGGACCGCGTGGACGTGGTGCAGCCCGCCCTGTTCGCCGTCATGGTGTCGGTGGCCGCCCTGTGGCGCGCCCTCGGCGTCGAACCGGCCGCCGTCGTGGGCCACTCGCAGGGCGAGATCGCCGCGGCGTACGTCGCCGGAGCGCTGACCCTGGACGACGCGGCCCGGGTCGTCGCCGTGCGCAGCCGCGCGCTGCGCGCCATCGCCGGAGGGGGCGGCATGATGTCGCTCGCCGCCTCGGCCGACCACGCCGGACGGCTCGTCGCCGGCCGGCCGGGGCAGCTCGGCGTCGCCGCGGTCAACGGGCCCGGCGCCGTCGTGGTCTCCGGCGCCGCCGCGGCCCTGGACCAGCTGTACGCGCGGTGCGAGGAGGAGGGCGTCCGGGCCCGCCGGCTGCCGGTGGACTACGCGGCGCACTCCGCCGCGGTCGAGGCCGTCCGCGACGAGCTGCTGGCCGGGATCGGCGCCGTGGCCCCGGCCGCCTGCCCGGTCGCCTTCTACTCCACGGTCACCGGCGACCTCCTCGACGGCGCCGCCCTGGACGCCGGGTACTGGTACCGCAACCTGCGGGAGACCGTCGCGTTCGAGCAGGCCACCCGGTCGCTGCTGCGCGACGGGTATCCGGTCCTGGTCGAGACCAGCCCGCACCCGGTGCTGGCGCCCGCCGTCGAGCAGACCGCGCAGGAGCGGGGGACCGAGGCCCTGGTCGTCGGCTCGCTCCAGCGCGACGCCGACACCCTGGGCCGCTTCCTGACCGCCGCCGCTGCCTTGCACGTGCGGGGCGTCGCCGTCGACTGGCCGGCGGCCCTGGCCGGCCGCGAGCCCCGGCCGGTGGACCTGCCCACGTACGCCTTCCAGCGCGACCGCTACTGGCTGGAGGCCGCGCCGGCCGCCGGGAACGCCGAGGGGCTGGGCCTGCGGTCCGCCGACCACCCCCTGCTGGGCGCCGCCGTGGCGTCCGCCGAGGGCGACCGGCACCTGCTGACCGGCCGCGTCTCGCTGCGTTCCCACCCGTGGCTGGCCGGCCACGCTGTCCTCGGCACGGTCCTGCTGCCCGGCGCCGCCTTCGTCGAACTCGCCCTGCACGCGGGCGGCCTGGCGGGCTGCGACCTCGTGGAGGAGCTGACCGTGGAGGCGCCGCTGGCGCTCGGGGACGCCGCGGTGCAGCTCCAGGTCCTCCTCGACGGACCCGACGAGCAGGGGCGCCGGGCCGTGGCCGTCCACGCGCGCCCGGACACCGCGCCGCCGGGGCCGTGGACCCGCCACGCGAGCGGCGTCCTGGCCCCCGCGCGCGCGGACGCCGGGCCCGCGGCGGACGCAGCGGGCGGCGAGGCGTGGCCGCCGACCGGCGCCGCCGCGTGCGACACCGGCGAGCTGTACGAGCGGCTGGCGGCGAGCGGCTACGCCTACGGCCCGCTGTTCCGGGCGGTCCGCGCCGCCTGGCGGCACGGCGACGCCGTCCTCGCCGAGGTCGCGCTCGCGGGCGACGACCACGGCGCGGAGCGCTTCGCCCTCCACCCGGCCCTGCTCGACGCGGCGCTGCACGCCGCCGGAGCGCTCGGCGGCGGGACCGGCGCCGAGGATCCGGGCCCGGCGCTGCCGTTCGCGTGGACGGGCGTGCGCCTGCACGCGGTCGGCGCGACGGCGCTGCGTGTGCGCCTGTCCCGCAGCGGGCCGGGGGCCGTCACCCTCAGCCTGGCCGACCCGGCCGGCGGCCCCGTCGCCACCGTCGCCTCCCTCGTCTCGCGCCCCGTCTCCCGCCCCGCGGCGGCCGGCGGGCGCGCACCGGCCCGGGCCGACGGCACGGGCGACGACCTGTTCCACGTCACGTGGCCGCTCAGGCCCGTACCGGCCGGGACGGCGCCGGGCGCCTGGGCGGTCGTCGGACCCGACGACCTGGGCGTGGCGGCCGCCCTGCGCGCGGCAGGCGCGGACGTCACCACGCCGCCCGACCTGGCCGCGCTCGCTTCCGGCGGCCCGCTCCCGGACGTCGTCGCCGTCACCTGCGCCCAGCCCGCCGCGCCGCCCGCCGGGGAGGAGAGCCCCGCCGCCGCGGCGCACGCCGCGACCCGGCGCGTCCTCGGCCTGCTCCAGGGCTGGCTCGCCGAGGGCCGGTTCGCGGGCACTCCGCTTGCGGTGCTGACCCGCGGCGCCGTGCCCGGGCCGTACGGCGAGGCGGTGGACGACCTCGCCGCCGCGGCGGCCGTGGGCCTGGTGCGCTCGGCCCAGACCGAGAACCCCGGCCGGGTGGTGCTCCTCGACGTCGACGACCACCCCGCGTCGTTCGCGGACCTGCGCGCGGCCGTCGCCTGCGGCGAACCGCAGCTCGCCGTGCGGGCCGGCGCCTGGGCGGCCCCCCGCCTGGCCCGCACCCGGGCCGCGGAACGGCTGTCCGCCCCCGCCGGCGCCGAAGCGTGGCGCCTGGACCTTCAGGGCACCGGCTCCCTCGACCGGCTCGCCCTGGTGCCGAACCCGGACGCCGCCGGGCCGCTGGGGCCCGGCGAGGTGCGCGTCGCCCTGCGCGCCGCCGGGCTGAACTTTCGCGACGTCGTCGTCGCCCTCGGCATGGTCGAGGACGCCCGGCCGCCGGGCGGCGAGGGCGCGGGCGTGGTCCTCGACGTGGGCTCCGGCGTCGGCGACCTGGCGCCCGGTGACCGCGTCATGGGCCTGTTCTCCGGCGGCACCGGCCCCGTCGCGGTGGCCGACCGCAGGCTGCTGGCCCCGGTCCCCGACGGCTGGTCGTACCCGCGGGCCGCGTCCGTGCCGGTGGTGTTCCTCACCGCCTACTACGGCCTGGTGGACCTCGCGGGCGTCCGGGCCGGCGAGTCGCTGCTGGTGCACGCGGCGACCGGAGGCGTGGGCATGGCGGCCGTGCAGCTCGCCCGCCACTGGGGCCTGGAGGTGTACGGCACCGCCTCGCCCGGCAAGTGGGACACGCTGCGCGCCCAGGGCCTGCCCGACGCCCGTATCGCCTCCTCCCGCGACCTGGGCTTCGCGGACGCGTTCCGCGACGCCGGCGGCGGACGCGGCGTCGACGTCGTGCTCAACTCGCTCGCCCACGAGTACGTCGACGCGTCGCTGGGCCTGCTCGGCCCCGGCGGGCGGTTCCTGGAGATGGGCAAGACCGACATCCGCGACCGGGACGCCGTACGCGCCGCCCACCCGGGCACCGACTACCGCGCGTTCGACCTCATGGACGCCGGCGCCGACCGTGTCCAGGAGATCCTGGCCGACCTCGGCCGCCTGTTCGCCGCCGGCGCGCTGCGGCCGCTGCCGGTCACCACCTGGGACGTGCGCGACGCCGTGCCCGCCTTCCGGCACCTGGCCCAGGCCCGGCACACGGGCAAGGTCGTCCTGACCCTGCCGCCCACCGCCGCCGGGCCCGCCGCCGACCCGGGCGGCACCGTCCTGATCACCGGCGGCACCGGCACCCTCGGCGGGCTGCTCGCCCGCCGCCTGGTCGCCGAACACGGCGTGCGCCGCCTGGTGCTGACCAGCCGGCGCGGCCCGGCCGCCGACGGCGCAGCCGAACTGCTCGCCGACCTCACCGCCCTGGGCGCGGACGTCAGGATCGAGGCCTGCGACGCCGCCGACCGCACGGCGCTGGCCGCCCTGCTGGCCTCGCTGCCCGACGCGCACCCGCTCACCGCCGTCGTCCACGCCGCCGGGGCGATCGACGACGCCGCCGTGCAGGCCCTCACGCCCGACCGGCTGGGCCGCGTCCTGCGCCCCAAGGTCGACGCCGCCTGGCACCTGCACGACCTCACCCGCGGCCACGACCTGGCCGCGTTCGTGCTGTTCTCCTCGATGGCCGGCACCTTCGGCGGCGCCGGCCAGGCCAACTACGCCGCGGCGAACGCGTTCCTCGACGCGCTCGCCCAGCACCGCCGCGCCCAGGGCCTCGCGGCCACCTCGCTGGCCTGGGGCCTGTGGGAGCAGGCCAGCGGCATGACCGGCCACCTCGGCCGGGACGACCTCGACCGCATCGCTCGCACCGGGGTGGCCGCGCTGGAGACCGGCCACGCGCTGGCCCTGTACGACGCGGCGCGCGCGGCCGACCGGCCCGCCGTCGTGCCCGCCCGGCTCGACCTCGACGCGCTGCGCGGCGCCGGCGACCCGCCCGCGCTGCTGCGCGACCTCGTACGCCCGCGGCCCCGGCGCGCCGCCACCGCCGGTCCGGACGCGTCCACGCTCGCCGAACGGCTCGCCCGGCTGCCCGAGGAGCGGCGCCGGCAGGCCCTGACCACCCTGGTCCGCGACGAGACCGCCGCCGTCCTGGGGCACGCCACGCCGGAGGCGATCGGCCCGGCGCGCCCGTTCAAGGCGCTCGGCTTCGACTCCCTCACCTCCGTGGAGCTGCGCAACCGGGTCGCCGCGGCCACCGGGCTGAGGCTGCCGGTCACGCTCGCCTTCGACCACCCCACCCCCCAGGCGCTCGCCGCGCACCTCGCCGCCGAACTGTTCGGCGCCGAAGCCCCCGCGGCCCCGGCGGCGCCCGGCCCGGCCGCGGACGACGACCCGGTGGTGATCGTGGGGCTGGGCTGCCGGTACCCGGGCGGCGTGGCGGACGAGCACGGCCTGTGGCGGCTGCTCGCCGAAGGGGTCGACGCCATCGCCCCGTTCCCCGGCGACCGCGGCTGGGACCTCGACGGCCTGTACGACCCCGACCCGGACCGGCCCGGCACGTCCTACGTCACCGAGGGCGGCTTCGTGGCCGACGCGGTCGGCTTCGACGGCGAGTTCTTCGGCATCTCGCCGCGCGAGGCGGCCGCCATGGACCCCCAGCAGCGGGTGCTGCTGGAGACGGCCTGGGAGACCGTCGAACGCGCCGGGATCGACCCCACGTCGCTGCGCGGCACCAGCACGGGCGTCTTCGTCGGCGCCATGGCGCAGGACTACCACGCGACCGCGCAGGCGATCCCCGAAGGGCAGGAGGGCTACCTGCTCACCGGGACCGCCACCAGCGTGATCAGCGGCCGGGTCTCCTACGTGCTCGGCCTGGAGGGGCCCGCGGTGACGGTGGACACCGCCTGCTCCTCCTCGCTGGTCGCCCTGCACCTCGCGGCGAACGCGCTGCGGTCCGGCNGTTCTTCGGCATCTCGCCGCGCGAGGCGGCCGCCATGGACCCCCAGCAGCGGGTGCTGCTGGAGACGGCCTGGGAGACCGTCGAACGCGCCGGGATCGACCCCACGTCGCTGCGCGGCACCAGCACGGGCGTCTTCGTCGGCGCCATGGCGCAGGACTACCACGCGACCGCGCAGGCGATCCCCGAAGGGCAGGAGGGCTACCTGCTCACCGGGACCGCCACCAGCGTGATCAGCGGCCGGGTCTCCTACGTGCTCGGCCTGGAGGGGCCCGCGGTGACGGTGGACACCGCCTGCTCCTCCTCGCTGGTCGCCCTGCACCTCGCGGCGAACGCGCTGCGGTCCGGCGAGTGCGACCTGGCGCTGGCGGGCGGCGTCGCGGTGCTCGCCTCGCCGCGGGCGTTCATCGAGTTCAGCAGGCAGCGCGGGCTCGCCCCCGACGGCCGCTGCAAGCCGTTCGCCGCCGCGGCCGACGGCACCGGCTGGGGCGAGGGCGTGGGTCTCGTCCTCGTGGAGCGGCTGTCCGACGCGCGCCGCCGCGGACACCGGGTACTCGCGGTCGTCCGCGGCTCGGCGGTCAACCAGGACGGCGCCTCCAACGGGCTGACCGCCCCCAACGGCCCCTCGCAGCAGCGCGTCATCCGGCAGGCCCTGGCCGCCGCCCGCCTGGCGCCCGGCGACGTGGACGCGGTCGAGGCGCACGGCACCGGCACCCGGCTCGGCGACCCCATCGAGGCCCAGGCCCTGCTCGCCGTCTACGGAGGCGGGCACACCGCCGAACGCCCCCTGTGGCTCGGCTCGGTCAAGTCCAACATCGGCCACACCCAGTCCGCCGCCGGCATCGCCGGGGTGCTCAAGATGGTGCTCGCGATGCGCCACGGCGAACTGCCGCCCACCCTGCACGTCGACGCGCCGACCCCGAACGTGGACTGGTCCGGGGGCCACGTCGCCCTGGTGACCGAGCGTCGGCCGTGGCCCGAGACCGGCCGCCCGCGGCGCGCGGGCGTGTCGTCCTTCGGCGTCAGCGGCACCAACGCGCACGTCATCCTGGAGCAGGCCCCCGCCGACGACCCGCCGGCCGCCGCGCCCGCGGACGGGCCCGCGCCCGAGCGGGGCGTGGCCGGGGTGGTGCCCTGGCCGCTGTCGGCGCGTACGGCCGACGGGCTGCGGGCCCAGGCCGTACGCCTGCGGGAGTGGGCCGGGCGGCACCCGGAGGCGCAGCCCGCCGACGTGGCCTGGACGCTGGCCACCGGGCGGGCCGCCCTCGGCCACCGCGCGGTGGTCCGGGGCCGGACCACCGCCGAACTCGCCGCCGCACTCGCCGACGTGGCCGACGGCCCGGCGGCGCCCCCGGCCGGCGCGGCCGACGGGCCCGGCCCGGTGTTCGTCTTCCCCGGCCAGGGCGGGCAGTGGACCGGCATGGCCGCCGGACTGCTCGCGGTCTCCCCCGTCTTCGCCGACGCGGTCCGCGAGTGCGCCGCCGTGATCGACCCCCTGATGCCCGGCCCGCCGCTGCTGGACCTGCTCAGCCGTACGGACCCGGAGACGGCGGCGGCGCTGGCCCGCGTCGAGGTGCTGCACCCCGCGCTGTTCGCCGTCATGGTCGGCCTCGCCCGCTGGTGGGAGTCGTGCGGGGTGCGCCCGGCCGCCGTGGTCGGCCACTCTCAGGGCGAGGCCGCCGCGGCGTACGTCGCGGGCCTGCTGTCCCTGGAGGACGCCGCCCGGGTCTCGGTCATGCGGGTACGGGCCGTGCAGACGGCCGGCGTGTGCCGCGGCCGCCTGCTCGCGGTGGCCCTGGCGGCGGAGCGCGCCGAGGACGTGCTCGCGGCCACGGGCACCGCAGGCCGGGTGGCCCTCGGCGCCGTCAACAGCCCGTCCGGCGTGGTGCTCTCCGGCGACACCGACGCCCTCGGCACGGTCCGGGCCGCGTGCGAGCGCGAGGGCGTACGCGCCCGCTGGGTGCCGGGCGCATACGCCTCCCACTCGCCGCAGATGGACCCCGCCCGCGACGAGGTCACGCGCCTGCTGGCGGACCTGCGGCCGCTGCCGGGCCGCATCCCGATGTACTCCACCGTCACCGGCGCGGCCCTCGGCGAGGGCGCCGCGCTGGACGCCGCGTACTGGTTCGACAACATGCGCCGCACCGTGCGGTTCGAGGCCGCGGTCCGCGCGGCGGTCGCCGACGGCCACGACACCTTCGTCGAGTGCAGCCCGCACCCCGGGCTGGCGGTCCCGCTCGGCGACACCCTCGACGCGCTCGGCGCGTCCGGGGCCGTGCTGGAGACCCTGCGCCGCGCGGACGGCGGCCCGGACCGGCTCGTCGCCGCGCTGTCCGCCGCCTTCGTACGCGGCCTGCCGGTCGACTGGGCCGGGCTGCTGGCCGACGGCCGGGCCACCCGCGTGGACCTGCCCACGTACCCGTTCCAGCGGCGCCGGCACTGGGCGGGGCCGGCCGGCGCGGCCGGGGCGGCGGGCGCGGGCTGGGGGCAGTCCCCGGTCGAGCACCCGGTGCTGGGCGCGGGCGTGGAACTCGCCGACGGCTCGGGCACGGTGTTCACCGGACGCCTCGCGGCCGCCTCCCACCCCTGGCTGGCCGACCACGCGGCGCTCGGCTCGCCCGTCGTCCCCGGCAGCCTGCTGGTGGACCTCGCGCTGCGGGCCGGCGGCGAGACCGGGTGCCCGGTGGTCGAGGACCTCACGCTGCACACGCCGCTGGTGCTGCCCGACACGCAGGGCGTACGGGTCCAGGTCACCCTCGACACGCCCGACCGGGCCGGGAGCCGCGCCGTCACCGTCCACTCGCGGCCCGAGGACTCCCCCGCCGGCGCGCCGTGGACCCGGCACGCCACGGGCACCGTCGCCCCCGGCGGCCACCGCCCGGCCCCCGGACCGGACCACTGGCCGCCGCTGGGCGCCGGCCCGCTGCCGGTGTCCGGGATCTACGAACGGCTCGCCGACGCGGGCCTGCGCCTGGGGCCCGCCTTCGGCACCCTGCGGGCCGCCTGGCGGCGCGGCGACGAGGTGTACGCCGACCTGGCGCCCGCCGACGGCCGGGACGGCGCCCGCCTCGACCTGCACCCGGCCCTGCTGGAGGCGGCCGTGCACGGGCTGGCCCCGGAACCGGCGGACGAGCCGGACGACGGCGTGTCGCACGTGCGGCTGGCGTCGTCCTGGCGCGGCGTGTCGGCCGTTCCCGGCTCGCCGCCCGCGGCGCGCCTGACCCTGCGTCCCGCGGAGGACGGCGCGCTGGCCGTCGAACTGGCGGACGAGGCCGGCCGGTCCGTCGCCGCCATCGAGTCCGTGGCGCTGCGCCCGTGGTCCGCGGCGCGGCTGCGCGCGGCCGGCCGCGAACGCCCGGTGCTGGCCCGGCTGGACTGGGCGCCGCCGCTGCCGCCGGACGGCGCGGCCGGTGCGGGCGGCGCGGCCGATGCCAACGGCGCGGCCGGGACCATCGGTGCGGCCGGGACCTGGGCCGTCGTGGGCCGGGACGGGGCACTGGCCGCCGCGCTCGGGGCGGACCTGCACGACGGCTGGCCCGCCCTGGTCGCGGCGGTGGACGCCGGCGCGCCCGTCCCCGGCGACGTCGCCCTGCCCGTCGGCGGCGACACAGACGACGGCGACACAGACGACGGCATCGGAGACGGGGGCATCGGAGACGGCGGCATCGGAGACGGCGGCATCGGAGACGGCGGCGTTTCGGACGCGGCCCGCGCGGCGGTGCGGCGCGTGCTCGCGGCGGCCCGCGCCCTGTCGGCGGATCCGCGGTTCGCCGCCACCCGGTTGGTGGTGGTGACCCGCGGCGCGGTGTACGCGGAGGTCGCCGACCGGGTCACCGACCCGGCGGCCGCCGCCGCGTGGGGAGCGGTGCGGGCGGCCCGGCCGGACCGTCCCGGCCGGTTCGTCCTCGCCGACCTCGACGGCCACGAGGCGTCCGCGCGGGCGCTCCCCGCCGCCGCGCCCTGGGGAGAGGAGGTCGCGGTGCGCGCCGGGCGGGTCCTGGTGCCGAGCCTGGTGCGGGCCCCCGCGGTCAAGGCCGCCGGGACCGCCTTCCCGGCGGACGGGACGGTGCTGGTCACCGGCGGAACGGGCCGGCTGGGGGCGGCGACCGCGCGGCGCCTGGCGCGCTCCCACGGCGTACGGCACCTGCTGCTGGCGAGCGAGGAAGGCGCGGCCGCGCCGGGCGCGGCGGAGCTGGTGGCCGAACTGTCCGGGCTGGGCGCGGCGGTCGAGGTGGCGGCCTGCGACGTCGCCGACCGGGACGCGCTGGCGCGGCTCCTGGCGCCGCGCCCCGGACGCCCGGCGCTGGGCGCCGTCGTGCACGCCGCCGCGTTCGCCGACGGCGGCGCCCCGGACGGCGTCGGCGACACGGGCGCTGGGGAGCGCGGAGCGGCGCCGGGCGACGCGGAGGCGCTGCCGGGGCCGGTGGCCGACGGCGCCTGGCACCTGCACGAGCTGACGCGGGACCTCGGGCTGTCCGCGTTCGTCCTGCATGCCTCCGCCGCCGGGCCGGCCGGCGGCGGACGGACGGCGCACGCCGCGGCCGGCGCGTTCCTCGACGCCCTGGCCCAGCACCGGCGGGCCCTCGGCCTCACCGGCCTCTCCCTCGCCTGGGGACCCCTCGCCTGGGATACGCCGGCCGGCCAGGACCCGGCGGACGGCGCCGTACCCCGCGGCGGGCTGCTGCCGCTGTCCGAGGAGCAGGCCATGGCCCTGTTCGACCAGGCCCTCACCCGGCCCGAGGCCGCGCTCGCCCCGCTGTGCGCGGACACCGCCGCCGTACGCCGCGGCGACCCGGACGTGCCCGCGCCGCTGGCCGGGCTGGTCACCGGGCCCCGGCGCGCGGACGCCGCCGGGGCCGCGCCGGAAACCGCCGTACCCCTCGCGCAGCGGCTGCTCGGCCTGCCCGACGACGAGCAGGAGCAGGCGCTGGTCGACCTGGTGCGTACCCACGCCGGAGCGATTCTCGGCCACGACGACCCCGAGGACATCGACCCCGGCACCGCGTTCAAGGACCTCGGCTTCGACTCCCTGACCGCGCTGGAGATGCGCAACCGGCTGCGGACGGCGACCGGGCTGCCGCTGCCCGCCACGCTCGTCTTCAGCCACCCCAACGCGGCCGCCCTCGGCCGCCACCTGCGCTCCCGGCTGGCCCGCGAGCACGCCGTCTC
Source organism: Streptomyces sp. B1866 (assembly GCF_031932565.1). Classification (NCBI taxonomy): domain Bacteria; kingdom Bacillati; phylum Actinomycetota; class Actinomycetes; order Kitasatosporales; family Streptomycetaceae; genus Streptomyces; species Streptomyces sp. B1866. The sequence continues at coordinate 9,024 of NZ_JAVSCF010000069.1, read as the reverse complement.
GTGGGACTCCGTGCTGGGCGAGTTCGAGCGCGTCGAGGCGATGCTCGCGCTGCTGGACGAGCAGGACCGGGCCAGGGCGGCGGAGCGGCTGCGGGAACTGGCCGCGGGCGGCACGGGCGGGGCCGCGGCCCCGCGGGCCGCGCCCGGGTTCGACGCGGCCACCGACGAGGAGATGTTCGAGTTCATCGACGGGGCGGGCGACCGCTGACCACCGACACGGGACCGGGGCTGTCCCCGTCCTGACGAGACTCACACGGAGCACACAGGCGATGGCGAACGAAGAACAGCTTCGCGACTACCTCCGCCGGGCCGCAACCGAGTTGCACGAGACCCGGGCCCGGCTGCGGGACGCCGAGGACCGGTGGCACGAGCCCGTGGCGATCGTCGGCATGCAGTGCCGCTATCCCGGCGGGGTCGCCTCCCCCGACGAGCTGTGGGACCTGGTACGCACCGGCACCGACGCGATCACGGGCATTCCGGCCGGGCGCGGCTGGGAGCCGCGGGAGGCGTCCGGCGGCGCGTCCTACCGGGGCGGGTTCCTGCACGACGCGGCCGACTTCGACCCGGGGTTCTTCGGCATCTCGCCGCGCGAGGCGCTGGCCATGGACCCGCAGCAGCGGCTCCTGCTGGAGGCGGCCTGGGAGACCGTCGAACGGGCGGGGATCGACCCCGCGTCGCTGCGCGGCAGCCGCACGGGAGTGTTCACGGGGGTGATCGCCAGCGACTACCTCTCCCGCCTGGCCGCCGTTCCCGAGGAGGTCGAGGGGCACCTGCTGACCGGCAGCCTGGTCAGCGTGGCCTCGGGCCGGATCGCGTACACGCTCGGCCTGGAGGGCGCGGCCGTCACGGTCGACACGGCCTGCTCGTCCTCGCTGGTCGCCCTGCACCTCGCCTGCCAGGCGCTGCGTGCCGGGGAGTGCGACCTGGCGCTGGCGGGCGGCGCGACCGTGCTGGCGACGCCGGGCGCCTTCGACGAGTTCGCGCGCCAGCGGGGCCTCGCGGCCGACGGCCGGTGCAAGTCGTTCGCGGCCGGTGCCGACGGCACGGGCTGGAGCGAGGGCGTCGGCATGCTGCTGGTGGAGCGGCTGCCGGACGCGGTGCGCAACGGGCACCCGGTGCTGGCGGTGGTGCGCGGCTCGGCGGTCAACCAGGACGGCGCGTCCAACGGGCTCACCGCCCCCAACGACCTGTCCCAGGAGCGGGTGATCCGCGACGCGCTGGCCGCCGCCCGGCTGGCGCCCGGCGACGTCGACGCGGTCGAGGCGCACGGCACCGGCACCCGGCTCGGCGACCCCATCGAGGCCCAGGCCCTGCTGGCCACGTACGGTCGGGAGCACACCGCCGAACGCCCCCTGTGGCTCGGCTCGGTCAAGTCCAACATCGGCCACACGCAGGCCGCGGCCGGGGTCGCCGGGGTCGTCAAGACGGTCATGGCGCTGCGCCACGGCGAACTGCCGCGCACCCTGCACGCCGCGGAGCCCACGCCGGAGGTCGACTGGGCCGGCGGCGGCGTGGCGCTGCTCACCGAGCCGGTCGCGTGGCCGGGCGGCGGCGACCGGGTACGCCGGGCCGGCGTGTCGTCCTTCGGCGTCAGCGGCACCAACGTGCACGTGATCATCGAGGAGGCGCCGCGGCCCGAGGAGGCGGACGCCGCCCCGCCCGCGCCGGGCGAGGGCGAGGGCGTGGTGCCGTGGGTGGTCACGGCGCGGTCCGAGGGGGACCTGCGGGCGCAGGCGGCGCGGCTGCGCGACTGGGCGGCCGGCCACCCCGCCGTCCCGCCGGCCGACGTGGCCTGGTCGCTGGCGTCCGGACGGGCGGTCATGCGGCACCGGGCCGTCGTCGTCGGGCGCGGGACGGCCGAGCTGACGGCGGGTCTGTCCGCCGTCGCGGCGGGCGACGACGCGGCGGCGGAGGCCGCCGGGGCGGTGACGGGGGCCGCGGCGGGCGGCGCGGGCGGGACCGCGGTGCTGTTCACCGGGCAGGGGGCGCGCTGCGGCGGCACCGGACGGGCCCTGTACGAGGCCTTCCCGGTGTTCGCCGCCGCGCTGGACGAGGTGTGCGCCGCGTTCGACGCGGTGACGCCCTTCTCCGTACGGGATGTCGTGCTCGGCACGGCGGACGACAGGTACGGCCGAGGCGGCACGCACGCCCAGGACGGCACGTACGGCCACGGAGCGGACGGCCACGACGGAGCGGACGGCCACGACGGAGCGGACGGCCACGACGGAGCGGACGGCCACGACGGAGCGGACGGCCAGGACGGAGCGGACGGGCCGGAGGACACCGGTGTGGCCCAGCCCGCGCTCTTCGCCTTCGAGGTGGCCCTGTACCGGCTGTGGACCTCGTGGGCGCCCGCCCCCGACTACGTGGCGGGCCACTCGCTCGGCGAGGTCGTCGCGGCCCACGTGGCCGGCGTGCTGCCGCTCGGCGACGCCGTCGCGCTCGTCGCCGCCCGCGCCCGGCTGATGAGCGCGCTGCCGGCCGGCGGCGCGATGCTCGCGGTGGCCGCTCCCGAGGCCGCGGTCGCCGAGGTGCTGGCGGCGTTCGCCGGCCGCGTGGAGCTGGCCGCCGTCAACGGACCCGCCAGCGTCGTGGTCTCCGGCGCCGCCGAGGCCGTGGCGGAGGTGCGCGGCGCCTGCGCGGCCCGCGGCTGGCGGTGCACGCCGCTGCGGGTCTCGCACGCGTTCCACTCCCCGCTCGTGGAACCCGTGCTCGCCGACCTCGCGGACGCCGTCGCGGGACTGCGGCCCGGCGCCCCCGCGATTCCGCTCGTGTCCACGGTGACCGGCGCCGTGGCGCCCGCCGGACGGCTGCGCGACCCGGGCTACTGGGTGGAGCAGGTCCGGCGCCCGGTCCGGTTCGCCGACGCCGTGGCGGCGCTGCGGGCGGCCGGTGTGACGGCGTTCGTGGAGATCGGGCCCGAGGCCGCGCTCACGCCCGTGGTCGCCGAGTGCGCCGCCGCCGGGGACGCGCCCTCCGACGTCCTGGCCGTCGCCGCGCAGCGCCACGACCGGGAGCCGGTGCGCTGCGCGCTGGAGGCCCTGGCGCGGGTGTTCGCGCACGGCGCGCGGGTGGACTGGACGGCGCTCACCGCCGGGCCGGACGCCGGCCCGGCCGCGCGCGCCCGCCGCCGGGTGGAGCTGCCCACGTACGCCTTCGACCGGCGGCGGTTCTGGCTGGAGGCGGCCGGCGGCGGCGACGCGGCGGGGCTCGGGCAGGCGAGCGCGGACCACCCGCTGCTCGGCGCGGCGGTGGCGCTCGCCGACGGGCACGGCGCGCTGTTCACCGGGCGGCTGTCGCTCGACACCCATCCGTGGCTCGCGGACCACGTCGTGCTGGGCACCGTGCTGCTGCCGGGCACGGCCTTCCTCGAACTCGCCCTGTACGCCGGCCGCGGCACCGGGTGCGAGCGCGTCGAGGAACTGTCCCTGGAGGCGCCGCTGGCCTTCCCCGAGCGCGGCGGACTCCACGTCCAGGTGTGGGTCGAGGCCCCGGACGGCGACGGACGCCGCGCGCTGACCGTGCACTCCCGGCCCGACGGCGGCGACCGCGACGAGCCGTGGACCCGCCACGCGGCCGGCGCGCTCGCCCCGGCCGACGGCGCCGCCGCCGACCAGCTGCCCGCCTGGCCGCCCGCCGGGGCCGTGCCCGTCCCGCTCGACGGGTTCTACGCGTGGCTGGCCGACACCGGCGTCGCCTACGGGCCGGCCTTCCGCGGCGTACGGGCGGCCTGGCGCGTCGGCGGCGAGGTCTTCGGCGAGGTGGCGCTGCCCGAGAGCGTCGAATACCAGGCGGGCCGGTTCGCCGTGCACCCCGCGCTCATGGACGCCACGCAGCACCTGCTGGGCATCGCCGCCTTCGCCGACCGGGCCGGGGACGGCTCCGGCCCGGTGTCCCTGCCGTTCTCGTGGCGCGATGTACGCCTGTCGGCCGCCGGGGTCCCGGCGGCGCGGGTGCGGCTGCGGCGCACCGGGCCGGAGTCGGTGTCGCTGGACCTGTACGACGCGGCGGGCCGGCCGCTGGCCGCGGTGGAGTCGCTGGCGGTGCGCCCGGTCTCGGCCGAGCAGCTGCGCTCCGCCACGGCGGCCCGGCGCGACCCGCTCTACGCGGTCCGGTGGATGCCGCTGCCGCACCCGGCGGGCGCTGCCGCACCCGCCGCCGGGCGGTGGGCGCTCGTCGCGGACCGGGACCCGTTCGCCGGCCGCCTGGACGCCGCGGTCCACCCGGACCTGGCGGCGCTCGCCGAGGCCGTCGAGCGGGGCGCGCCCGTGCCGGAGGTCGTCGTCCTGCCGTGGCCCGACGCCGCCGCCGCCGCGCCCGCGCCCGCCGACCCCGTTCCCGCCGACGCCGACGCCGACGCCGTTCACGGAGAGGTCGGCCGCGCGCTGCGCGTCGTGCAGGACTGGCTCGCCGAGCAGCGCCTGGCCTCGGCCCGGCTGGCCGTGGTCACCCGCGGCGCGGTGTCCACGGGCGACGGCGACCCGGTGCGCGACCTCGCGGCCGCCTCCGTCGGCGGCCTCGTACGCTCCGCGATGTCGGAGAACCCGGGCCGCCTGGTGCTGGTCGACCTCGACGGCGACGAGGCGTCCGTGCCCGCCCTGGCAAGCGCCGTGGCCGCCGCCGACTCCGGCGAGCCGCAGCTCGCGGTGCGCGCGGGCGCCCTGCGCGTGCCGCGCGTCGCCCGTACCGCGCCCGCGGGAGCCGACGGCGCGCCCGCCGGGCCCGCCTTCGACCCGGACGGGACGGTCCTGGTCACCGGCGGCACCGGTGCGCTGGGCGCCCTGGTGGCGCGCCACCTGGTCACCGCCCACGGCGTGCGGCACCTGCTGCTGACCAGCCGCCGCGGCCCGCGGGCCGCCGGCGCCGCCGAGCTGGCCGCGGAGCTGTCCGGCCTGGGGGCGGCGGTGCGGATCGAGGCGTGCGACGTCGCGGACCGCGCCGCGCTGGCCGCGCTGCTGGCCGCGATCCCGCCGGAGCGCCCGCTGCGCGCCGTGGTGCACACCGCGGGCGTCGTCGACGACGGCGTGATCGCCGCCCTCACCCGCGACCGGGTCGGCGCCGTGCTGCGCCCGAAGGTCGACGCCGCGCTGCACCTGCACGACCTCACCCGAGGCCACGACCTGACCGCCTTCGTGCTCTACTCCTCCGTCGCCGGCGTGATCGGCAGCCGCGGCCAGGCCAACTACGCCGCGGGCAACGCCTTCCTCGACGCCCTCGCCCAGCACCGGCGGGCGCGCGGACTGCCCGGCGTCTCGCTCGCCTGGGGGCTGTGGGAGGAGGACAGCGGCCTGATGAAGGACGACTTCTCCGTCACCGACCGCCGCCGTATCGACCGCAGCGGCGTGCTGCCGCTGTCCGCCGAGCAGGGCCTGGCGCTGCTGGACGCCGCCCTCGCCCAGGGCGACCCGCTGCTCGCGCCGGTGCGGCTGGACCTGGCGGCGCTGCGCCGCCTCGACGACGAACTTCCCATGATCCTCAGCGGCCTGGTCCCGGCGCGGCGGCGCGCCGGGGGCGACGGCGCCCGCCTCCTCGCCCAGCGCCTGGCGGGCCGCTCCGAGGCCGAGCAGGTGCGGTTCCTCACCGAACTGGCCCGCGCCCAGGCCGCGCTCGTCCTCGGCCACCCCGGCCCGGAGGCGGTCGGCGCCGACCGGGCCTTCTCCGAGCTGGGCTTCGACTCGCTGACCGCGCTGGAGATGCGCAACCGGCTCAACGCCGCCACCGGGCTGCGGCTGCCCGCGACCGTCCTGTTCGACTACCCCAACGCGGCGGCGCTCGCCCGGTTCCTGCGCGCCGAGACCCTGCGGGCTCCGCTGTACGCGGCGGCGCGCGCCGCGGCGCCCGCCGGGGCGGCCGACGAGCCCATCGCCATCGTCGCCATGAGCTGCCGGTTCCCCGGCGGCATCGGCACGCCCGAGGAGCTGTGGCGGTGCCTGGCCGACGGCGCCGACCTGGCCTCGCCGTTCCCCGCCGACCGGGGCTGGGACCTGGCGGCGCTCTACGACCCCGACCCGGACCGGTCCGGGCGGTGCTACACCCGCGCGGGCTCGTTCCTGCGCGAGATCGACCGCTTCGACTCCGAGCTGTTCGGGATCTCGCCGCACGAGGCGCTGGCGATGGACCCCCAGCAGCGCATGCTCCTGGAGACGTCGTGGGAGGCGTTCGAACGGGCGGGCATCGACCCGACGTCGCTGCGCGGCACCAACACGTCCGTCTTCGCGGGGCTGATGTACTCCGACTACGCCGCCGGCCGCGTGCAGGACGTGGCGGACGAGCTGGAGGCGTACATCGGCAACGGCAACTCCTTCGGCGTCGCCTCGGGCCGCGTCGCCTACACCCTGGGCCTGGAGGGAGCGGCCGTCACGGTCGACTCGGCGTGCTCGTCGTCGCTGGTCGCGCTGCACTGGGCGAGCCACGCGCTGCGCGCCGGGGAGTGCGACCTGGCGCTGGCGGGCGGCGTGACGATCATGTCGACGCCCAGCGTCTTCGTGGAGTTCGCGCGCCAGCGGGGCCTCGCCCCCGACGGCCGCTGCAAGTCGTTCGCGGCCGGAGCCGACGGCACCGCCTGGGGCGAGGGCATCGGCATGCTGCTGGTGGAGCGGCTGTCGGACGCGCGGCGCAACGGGCACCCGGTGCTGGCGGTGGTGCGCGGCTCCGCGGTCAACCAGGACGGCGCCTCCAACGGGCTCACCGCCCCCAACGGCCCCTCCCAGCAGCGCGTCATCCGGCAGGCCCTGGCCAACGCGGGACTGTCCGCCGACGGGGTCGACGCCGTCGACGCGCACGGCACCGGCACCGTGCTCGGCGACCCCATCGAGGCGCAGGCCCTGCTGGCCACCTACGGGCAGGGCCGCCCGGCCGACCGGCCCCTGTGGCTGGGCTCGGTCAAGTCGAACTTCGGCCACACGCAGGCCGCGGGCGGCGTGGCGGGGGTGATCAAGATGGTGATGGCGATGCGGCACGGCACGCTGCCGAAGACGCTCCACGTGGACGGCCCGACGCCGCACGTCGACTGGAGCAGCGGACACGTCCGGCTGCTCGCGCGGCCGCGGGAGTGGCCCGAGACCGGCCGCCCGCGCCGGGCCGCCGTCTCGTCGTTCGGCATCAGCGGCACCAACGCGCACGTGATCCTGGAGCAGGCGCCCGCCGAACCGGCGCCGCCGCGGCCGGCCGGGGACCCGCCGCCGGCCGAGGCCGCCGACGGGTCCGGATCCGGTGCGCCTGCCGGGCCCGCGGGCGTGGGCGGGGTCGTGCCCTGGGTGCTGTCCGCCCGTACCGAGGCGGCGCTGCGGGCCCAGGCCGGCCGCCTGCGGGACTGGGCGGCGCGGCACCCCGACCACGCGCCGGCGGACGTCGCCTGGTCGCTCGCCTCGGGCCGCGCCACCCTGGAGCGCCGCGCGGTGGTGTGGGGCCGCGACACCGCCGAACTCGCCGCCGGGCTCGGCGCGCTGGCCGACGGCCGCGGGTCCACCGCCCCGGGCGTGGCCGTCGGCGACGCCGGCGGGCCCGGGGCGAGCCCGGTCACCGGGCCGGTGTTCGTCTTCCCCGGGCAGGGCTCGCAGTGGGTCGGCATGGCGGCCGGACTGCTGGCTTCGAGCCCGGTGTTCGCGGAGGCGGTCGGCGAGTGCGCCGCGGAGATGGACCCGCTGCTGGACGACTGGTCGCTCCAGGCGGTGCTGCGGGACCCGACGGGCGCCCTGCTGGAGCGCGTGGACGTCCTCCAGCCCGCGCTGTTCGCCGTGACGACGAGCCTGGCGCGCTGGTGGGAGTCGTGCGGGGTGCGCCCCGAGGCGGTGGTCGGGCACTCGCAGGGCGAGATCGCCGCCGCGTACGTCGCCGGGCACCTGTCCCTGGCGGACGCCGTACGGATCGTCGTGCTGCGCGGCCGGGCGCTGCGCCGGGTCACGGGGCGCGGCGGCGGCATGCTGTCGGCCGCCCTGTCCCCCGAGCGGGCCGACGGGCTCCTCGACGCGCTCGGGGCCGCCGGGCGGGTGTCGGTGGGAGCCGTGAACGGGCCCGCCGCCGTGGCCCTGTCCGGGGACCTCGACGCGCTCACCCGCGTCGCCGCTGCCTGCGAACGGGACGGCGTACGGGCGCGGTGGATCGCCGTCGACTACGCCTCCCACTCGGCCCACGTGGAGGACCTGCGGGAGGACCTGGAACGCCTGCTGGCCGACGTCGCGCCGCTGCCGGGCCGGCTGCCGATGTACTCCGCGGTGACCGGCGGGGCCGTGGCCGACGGCACGACGCTGGACGCCGGCTACTGGTACCGGAACCTGCGCGACACGGTCCGCTTCGACACCGCGATCGCCGCCGCGCTGGCCGACGGGCACACGGCGTTCCTCGAATGCAGCCCGCACCCGGGCCTGGTGGCGCCGCTGGAGGACCTGGTGGCGGCGGCCGGCTCCGGCGGCACCGTGCTGCACACCCTGCGGCGCGGCGCCGGCGGCCCCGACCGGCTCGTCGCCGCGCTCGCGGAGGCCTTCACCCGCGGCGTGTCCGTCGACTGGGCCGGGCTGCTGCGCCGGGACGGCGTGCGCCGCGTCGACCTGCCCACCTACCCCTTCCAGGGCCGCCGCTACTGGCTGGCCCCCGACTCCGGAACGGCCCTGCCCGGCGGGTCCCGGGCGGGCCGGGCGCCGGCGGAGGCCCCGGCCGGCGACCCCGTCGACGCGCGGCTGTGGGACACGGTCACGGCGGCCGGCACCGACGGGCTCGCCGCGCTGCTCGGCCTGCCCGAGGACGCGCCGCTGCGCGACGTGCTGCCCGCCCTGACGGCCTGGCGCACCCGGCAGCGGGCCGACGCCGCCGTCCGCTCCTGGCGCTACGGCGTCCGCTGGGAGCCGTGGGACAACGCCCCGACCGCCGCCGGCGGCCTCACCGGGCGCTGGCTGCTGGCCGCCCCCGGCCGTACGGCGGACGACCCGCTGCGCGCGGCCGTGTCCGGCGCGCTGGCCGGCCACGGCGCCGATGTCGTCGCGCCCGCGCCGGAGGAGCTGCCGTCCGGGCGGGCCGCGCTCGCCGCCT
>NZ_JAVSCF010000068.1:0-25406 GCF_031932565.1 Streptomyces sp. B1866 | reverse complement strand
CCGCTGCGCCGCAGACCGCTCACCCCACCGCCCGGCGCCCGGTCCGGCCGCCGCGCCCGCCGCCTGCCCGGCGGGGCCGACCGCCCGCCCGTTCTGCCCGGCCGGGCCTGCCTGCCCGACCGCCTGCCCGCCCTGCCCGACCGCCGCCGAGTCCGGCGGGGACCCGGCCGACCGGTACGGCTCGTCCAGCACCCGGATCAGCCGGGCCGCCTCGGTGCGCCACTTGCGGTCCACGACCTCCTGCGGGTACTGGCTCCAGTGCACCGGGGACCAGTCCGGCCCCGGCTCGGGCGGCCCGCCGTGGAACAGGCGTGCGGCCAGCAGCGACGCCGCCTCGTCCACCAGCCCCGGCTCCTCCAGCAGGTCGCACGCGGGCCGCTCGCCGAGCCGTGTGGTGAAGCCCTCGGCCAGCCGGTCGCGCCGGGACAGCTCGGTCAGCGCCGACACCACCCCGGCGTCCAGCCGGGACGGCCACCGGCCCATCCGCCAGGCGGGCAGCGCCACCCGGTTCAGCAGCCGGTCCCAGCCCGCGTAGGCCAGGCCCACCTGCTCCTGAGCGACGATCCGCAGCCCGTAGTCCACGCTCTGCGCCCGCTCGGAGGCGGCCGCCGCGACGGCACGCTCCATCTCGGCCGCCTGCCCCCGGCAGCGGCGCAGCAGCACCCGCGCCACCCAGCCCACGAAACCGCAGGCCCAGGCCCGGACGCGCGGCCCGGAGGCGGCAGCGGCGGCCATGGCCGCGACGGCCGCGTCCAGCCCCCGTACGAACCGCCGGGCCGCCGCTATGTCCGGGTGCGCGGACGGGCCCGTACCGGCGACGACCGGCGCGAGCAGCGCGCGTAGCTCGGCGACGCGCATCCACCACAGGAAAGGCGACCCGATCACCAGTACGGGCGCCCGCCCCCGCCGCGCGCCGCCCCGGCCCGCCGGGTCCGCCTCGGCTCCGGCAAGGCCGGGCAGCGACACGGCCCACGGGTCGCGGCGCCGCCCGCGGCGGCGGCCGTGCGCCGGGTGCGTACGGTCCTCAAGCCAGCTGTCGCAGTCGGGCGTGAGCGCTATCGCCGACGGCGCCGGTACGTCGAGCCGGTCGGCCAGGTCGCGCACCATCCGGTGCAGGCCCGGCGCCGACTCCTCGGCTATCGGCACGGTCGGGCTGAGCGCGGGCCTGGCCCGCGCGATCACGGCGGCCGTGCCCGCCGCCGCCAGCAGGACCACCACGGCCCCGCCCACCACCGCCCACCGGACCGCGTCCCAGCCACCGCCGTCCGAACCCCCGACGCGCCCGGTGGCGCCGCCCAGCAGCAGCACCGCGGCCGCGACGGCCGGGAGCAGCGCGACCGCGACCGCGACGCTCCGGACGCGCAACACCGCGAGAGCGCGGGCGCGCGCTGTGTGTACGCCTGTCTCCTGGCCTGCCACGATTCCGATCACCCCCTTGATGCCCAGCCGGTGAGAGATAACAGCGAGCGCGGCGGCGGTGGACCACTTCTCCCCACTGTCGCACCGGCCGCCCCAGGCGCAATGCCGGTGAGCCAGTTGGCAGCGCGCCTGATCGGCACACTAGTTGGGCCGCCGACTTGACGTCAGCAAGATAGGGGGCGGCTCACCCGATGGAATGGCCTTGCGGCAAAGGGGGAACCATGGGTTACCCATCGGACGTATGGGGGGCGCGCGCGGGCGCATTGCGCCGTCGGTCCGGGTTTGGGGGGCGGGGGTGCCGGATGGGTGAGGCGGGTGGGGGTGGGGCTGTTGTCGGAGGCGTCTGCCAGTCTTGGGGTACGGCTGAGGGGGGCTCTGCGGTCAAGGGACGGCAAAGGGGCCCTGAGGGTGCAGGTCACGGAGGGTGGTCCCCGCGCGAGCGGGGGTGGTCCGGAACTCAACGCCCACCTCGCCTGGCATCCGGAGTGGTCCCCGCGCGAGCGGGGGTGGTCCCGGCAAGGTCTCCGTCCTCATCGGCAGCACGGAGTGGTCCCCGCGCACGCGGGGGTGGTCCCGGGTTCTCCACCGAGGTGAAGGAAAACCTGCGGTGGTCCCCGCGTGAGCGGGGGTGGTCCGACCAGGTTGCCTCGGCCGCGCGGCGTGGTGCGGTGGTCCCCGCTGGGCGGGGGCGGCCCCGGGACGGGGGATGTCCGCGTCCCGGGGCCCTTCGGCTCCGTACCCCCTGCCATCTGTGGTGATCCGTCCAGGGGGCGCGCTGAGGTGCGCGTTGTCGGGGCCGGGGTGCCCGGCCGGGGATGCCTCCCCAGGACCCCGTGCGGCCGGGTATCAGAGGGCGGGCCGCTGCTTCCACCGGCTCCGGGCTCACCACGCCCAGGGCCTTCAGCCGTCCGCCTGGTCTGGTCGGTCTGGTCGGTGTCTGGTGCCCGGCCCTGGCCCAGGGGCAAAGGGGTGGGCCAGAGCCGGGCGGTGCGGGGCGGCCCCGGGGGGATGGACCGCCGCCGCGCCCCGGCGGGGCGGGTGAAGCGCGGGCGGTGACCAGCCGCCCGCCGCCCCGGCCGGGGAGCTGGGGTTCGCTCCGGGTCGTCCCGGCGTGCGGTCGCGTGGCGTACGAGCGCGTGGGTCAGCTCGGCGTCGGCCGGCCACAGCAGCCGCTCCACGTACGACACCGGGGCGCGCGTTCCGGTCTGGAAGCGCTGGGCCGCCGCCCGCAGGGCCTGCCGTCTGGCCGCCCGGCGGGCCCTCGCGGCCCGCAGCCGGTCCCAGGCGCGGACCAGCCGCGCCCAGCCGGTCACGACCCGTTCCGGTGGGCCAGCACGGCCTGGTACAGCTGCCGCAGGGTGCCCCCGAGCGCGCACGGACCGCCGGTCGCCCGGCAGGCCGGGCAGCGGGCGGCGTGCTCTCGGGCCAGCGCCTCGGCCTCCTCGGAGCGCAGGTGTTCCGGCGCGCACTCCCGGCACACCCACCCGCCTGGGCGGCAGGGGAAGAGGGGTTCGGCGGTCCTGGCGCAGCCGGTGCAGGTGGGCGGCCCGGGCATTCCGCGTACGGCGAGTTGGAGGGCGGCGCGCAGGTGGGCCGGGTGGGTCAGCAGGCAGCCGAGCCGGGGCCGGACCCGCCACCGGGGCAGGGAGCCGTCGGTGACGTGGACGGCCGGCAGGACGACGAAGGACCCGGTGCCCAGCACCCGGACCTCGGCCAGGTCCCAGCCGGAGGCGGCGTACGGGCGCACGAACCAGTACAGGACGGCGCGGCCGGAGTCCTCCACCACCGCGCCGGTCCGCTCGCGCAGCACGGCCAGCGTCCGCTCCCCCAGCGGGACCGGGACCCGTACGGCGTCCCACGCGCCGCCCGCGGGCCGGGCCTCGTGGTCGTTGTACGGCGGGGTCCACCACGCGAAACCGTCGAAGCCGCTGCCGATGCCACTGTCGAAGCCGTCGCCGGGGCCGTCGAGGTCGAAGCCGCTGGCGACGGCGGCCAGGTGGGCGCGCCGGGCGCGGTCGCCGGGGGTGCGCCTGGGCTGCGCGCGGCCGGTCACCGCGCGCACCGCCCGGCCTCGGAGCCGGTCTCCTCGCCGAGGAACTGGCCCAGGTCGGCGTACAGGCGGCGGGCCTGCCGCTCGTCCAGCGTCAGCTCACCCCGGCCGACCCGCCCCCCGACCGAGCCCAGCGCCAGCGGCACCGCGATGCCCCGCTCCGTACGCCGTAAGGCCGCTCCGGCCGCCAGGGTGATGCCCAGCTCGGGCACGGCTCCCGGGTGACCGGGCAGGGTCGGTCGGCTGTTCGCGTCATGCATCGCGCGCTCCCTTGCGGGCGGGGTGTATCGATGCAGTGACGCTAAGTGCGCGCGGCGATCGTGATCAACGGCAGATTGGGGACCCCGGCCGCCGAAGCACCACCGGCGGTCACATGGGCAACCGCACGATGTCCGCGAGGGCCCGCATGTCCGGCGTCAGCGTCCGCCGCTTGCCGATGATGGTCTGAACGATGTCCCGCGCGTACCGCTGGTGCGGCAGCCACTGCGGCGCATCGCGCCAGACCCCCTTCAGCGTCCCGATCGCCTCCGGGTACTTCCGGAGACGGGTCTGGGCCTGCGCCACGTCGAGGAGATACCGGTTCCAGTTGTTGGCCGACGTCTTGGACAGCGCTTTCGTCGGAATCCGCGAGGCGAGCGCCAGGACCGCGTCCGGCCTGTCCTCCACCATGGCGTGCTCGGCGCGCTTCATCTCCACGGAGAACCTGGAGAAGCGGCCCAGGCTCAGCGACGAGAAGGGGACCCGCCGCCGCCCGATCGCAGCGGCCGCGCTCTCGGCCAGCGCCAGCGCCTGCGCGGCCTCCTCGGGCCGGTTGTCGCGCGCCGAGGCCGTCGCCACACGCAGCAGCAGTCGGCCCCACGCCTCCAGTTCGCTGGGCGTCGCCCGGGAGATGCGCGGCTCGGTGTCGTCGGCCCACTGGACGGCCAACTCCCGGGCCTCCGCCAGCCGCCCGCTCCGCAGGAGCAGCCAGCACTGCGTGTTGATCACCGCCGCGCCGTACACGACATCGGGCGCGCCGCTGAGCGCCCAGCGCAGCGCCACCTCCGCGGCGTCGTACTGGCGCGTCTGGGTCATGAACTGGCCCGTCATCTTCATGACCTGAACCCGGAGGGCGACGCCTCGCGGGTCCAGCGAGGCGAGGACGTTGGTGTCGTGAATCAGCTTGGGCAGCAGTGAGCGCATGCCGTCGAGGCTCCCCCGGGCGTAGTGCCGGGTCACCGCCGTCAGTGCGTCCTGCACGCCGTGGGCGGTGGGGGGTTCCTCGATATGGGCGTGGCGCTCGGGAGAGGTGAGGGCTGCCCGTACGGCCGCCCACTGCCCGGCGTCGTCCTCGGCCGGGTGCTCGTNNNTGCCGGGTCACCGCCGTCAGTGCGTCCTGCACGCCGTGGGCGGTGGGGGGTTCCTCGATATGGGCGTGGCGCTCGGGAGAGGTGAGGGCTGCCCGTACGGCCGCCCACTGCCCGGCGTCGTCCTCGGCCGGGTGCTCGTGGGTCTCCTTCGCGATCAGCTTCGTGGTCCGCACCCGCAGGGCCGACGCCAGCTTCCGGGCCGTCTCCAGANCTCCGCAGGAGCAGCCAGCACTGCGTGTCCGTCACCGCCGCGCCGTGCACCCCGTCGGGCGCGCCGCTGAGCGCCCAGCGCAACGCCACCTCCGCAGCTTCGAACTGGCGCGTCTGCGTCATGAGATGTCCCGCCATCTTCATGACCTGCACCCGGAGGGCGACGCCTTGCGGGTCCAGCGAGACGAGGACCTTGGTGTCGTGGATCAGCTTCGGCAGCAGCGAGCGCATGCCGTCGAGGTCCCCCCCGGAGTAGTGCCGGGTCGCCGCCGACAGTGCGTCCTGGACGCCTTGGGCGGTGGGGGGTTCCTCGATATGGGCGTGGCGCTCGGGCGAGGTGAGCGCTGCCCGTACGGCCGCCCACTGCCCGGCGTCGTCCTCGACCGGGTGCTCGCGGGTCTCCTTCGCGATCAGCTTCGTGGTCCGGACCCGCAGGGCCGACGCCAGCTTCCGGGCCGTCTCCAGCCGGGTGTCCGCCTTGACTCCCTGCTCCAGGTCCCGGATCCAGGAGAGCGACACGCCGGAGGCGACGGCGAGTTCGCGCTGGGTCATGCCGCGCCGCTTGCGAATGTCCCGGAGGCGGCCGCCAAGGGTCTCGTCGTCAGGCATACTGACTCCATTGTTCGTTCTGGCCTAGACACTCAGAACGGTACTCCCGCAACTAGCCGGGAAAACAAGCCGATTGGCCCCTGACCACCCGTTAGGGGCCGTCGTGCTGTTGGGGGTCGGACCGGGTGAAGGTGTGTTGACGCACCGGTGGGTACGCTCATCGGCAAGTGAATGAAAACGACCACTNGCAAGCCGATTGGCCCCTGACCACCCGTTAGGGGCCGTCGTGCTGTTGGGGGTCGGACCGGGTGAAGGTGCGTCGGCGCACCGGCGGGTACGCTCATCGGCAAGTGAACGAAAACGGCCACCCTTGCCAGGGAAGCCGCAGGTCAGGAAGAGTGCTCCCCGCGCGGGCGGGGGTGGTCCCGGAAGGCCTCGGAATGAGCACACCCACAACCGGTGCTCCCCGCGCGTGCGGGGGTGGTCCCGAGTCCGCGACCTCCTGGGGCTCCCACGGCAGGTGCTCCCCGCGCGGGCGGGGGTGGTCCGGCGCGGTGTGACCCCCGCCCGGGGCCGATGCGTGCTCCCCGCGCGTGCGGGGGTGGTCCCCCGGGCCTGGTGCTGTCGTCACAGTGGGACCGCGCGTGCGGGGGTGGTCCGTCGCCGCGACGACCGAGGTGGGGGCGGCCGAGGTCCGGCCCCTCCCTCGGGCGACGGTTGCGGGGCGCCCACCGGGCCACGCCACCGCAATGTGGTGGCTAGTATGGTGGCATGTCGGTGATGACCTTGCGTATTCCTGATGAGCTGGACCCGTCGATCCGCGCGGGCGCCGAGGCGGCTGGCCTGAGCCTGAACGCGTACATCGTGCGCGCCGCCCGCCGTCAGGCCGTCCTCGATGCCGCGCAGCGGCTTGCCGCGCTCGGCCTCGGCGACGACCTGGCGGGCGAGGGCGACGCCCTGTGAAGCGGGGGGAGATCTGGACCCTCGATGACGGACGGAACGTCCTGGTCGTATCGCTGGACGGGCTGGAAACGGCGTTCGGCGCGGTGCTTGCGATCGTGCTGCACCCCTCCGGCCGCTACCCCGACACGGCCATGTCGGTGGTGATCGGCGACCCGCTGTCCTGCACGGCGGTCGCGGTCAACCTCCAGCAGCTCCGCGTCGCCCGGTTCGACGGCGGCAAGTGCCTGGGCTCTGTCGACCCTGCCGCCATGGCACGCGTCGGCCAAGCGCTACGCGCGGTGCTCGACCTGTAGCGCCTGGGCCGGATCCGGCGTCGCCCCCATGCCCCGGGCCCGGAGGGCCTACCCCTCCGCCACCCGTGCCGCGATGTCCGTCCGGTGGTGGGAGCCCTCCAGGCCGATGCGGGCCACCGCGCGGTACGCGCGGGCGCGGGCCTTCGTCAGGTCGGAGCCCGTTGCCGTCACCGACAGGACCCGGCCGCCCGCGCTGACGATCTCGCCCGTGGCCTCGTCCCGCTTCGTGCCCGCGTGCAGGACGTACGCGTCCGGGGCGTCCTGTTCGGCGACCTCCGCCAGGCCCGTGACCGGGTCGCCGGTGCGTGGGGTGGCCGGGTAGTCGTGGGCCGCGATGACGACCGTCACCGCCGCGCCCTCGCGCCAGCGCAGCGCGGGCTCGCCGTCGAGGCGGCCGGTGGCGGCGGCCAGCAGGAAGCCTGCCAGGGGGGTCTTCAGGCGGGCCAGGACGACCTGGGTCTCCGGGTCGCCGAAGCGCGCGTTGAACTCGATCACCCGCACCCCGCGCGAGGTGATCGCCAGGCCCGCGTACAGCAGGCCGGTGAAGGGCGTGCCCCGGCGGCGCAGCTCGTCCACCGTGGGCTGGAGGACCGTCGCCAGCACCTCGTCCACCAGCTTCGGGTCGGCCCACGGCAGCGGGGAGTACGCGCCCATGCCGCCCGTGTTCGGGCCCTCGTCGCCGTCGTACGCGCGTTTGAAGTCCTGCGCGGGCTGAAGCGGGACGACCGTCTCGCCGTCCGTGACCGCGAACAGGGAGACCTCGGGGCCGTCCAGGTACTCCTCGATGACCACCCGCTGGCAGCTCAGCGCGTGCGCGCGCGCCACCTCGGCGTCCTCGGTGACCACCACGCCCTTGCCCGCCGCCAGGCCGTCGTCCTTGACCACGTACGGCGGGCCGAAGGCGTCCAGGGCCGCGTCGATCTCCGCCGGGGTGTGGCACACGTAGCTACGGGCCGTGGGCACCCCGGCCGCCGCCATGATCTCCTTGGCGAACGCCTTCGAGCCCTCGATCCGCGCCGCCTCCGCCGACGGGCCGAAGGCCGGGATGCCGCGGGCGCGCACCGCGTCGGCGACGCCCGCGACCAGCGGGGCCTCCGGGCCGACGACGACCAGGCCGACGCCCAGCGAGGCGGCCAGCTCCGCGACGGCCGGGCCGTCGAGGACGTCGACCGCGTGCGACTGCGCCACCTCGGCGGTGCCGGCGTTGCCCGGCGCGCAGTGCAGGGCGGAGACGTCGGGGTCGAGGGACAGGGAGCGGCACAGGGCGTGCTCGCGGGCGCCGCTTCCGATGACGAGGACCTTCACGAGGGGCAAGCCTATTGCCTCCGGTCCGCGGGCGGCCCGCGGGCGGTCCGGACGGGTGCGGGTGGGGTGCGGCGCGGGGTGCGGGCGGGTGCGGGCGGGCGGCGTCCGGGTGGGGCTTCGTGCGCTGCCGCCCGGGCCCCGGGCCGGGCCGCCCGGCCGGCCCTTCTCCTCTCGGCGCCGACCGCTCGTCCCGCTCGTCCGAGAGGTCCGTTCCGTGCCGTAGCGCACTCTTTTGAGTGAGGTCCACGCCCGGGACCCGTCGGCCCCCCACTACTTACGGGCGGTAACCTTCCGATCCTGGCGGCGCCGCCGCCCGTTCGACGGTAGGAATGACCCGGACACGCGGCCGCGAGAGGAAGTGCAACGGGTGAGTCAGTCGGAGATGCGCCCCGAGGGCCTTTCCCGGCGAGCGGGCTGGAAGGAGCGCGCCTGGCCGGACCGGGACGGGCGCGCCGACCTGCTGGGGCGGCCCTTCCCGCACGGCGACTGGGGCGAGCCCGCCAAGCGCCTCGAAGAGCTGTACACCTGGGTGGAGGACGGCGCCCTGCGGCTGGCCG
Source organism: Streptomyces sp. B1866 (assembly GCF_031932565.1). Lineage (NCBI taxonomy): Bacteria > Bacillati > Actinomycetota > Actinomycetes > Kitasatosporales > Streptomycetaceae > Streptomyces > Streptomyces sp. B1866. The sequence goes on along the minus strand of NZ_JAVSCF010000068.1, from coordinate 16,711 downwards.
GGCGGTACCTCGCCGACCGGGTCTGGAAGCGCCGCGTCGCGCGGGGCCTGCGCGCGGGCACCGCGGCCGGGGCCGTGGTCGGCGCCGCGCTGCCGCTGCTGGAGCTGACCGGCACGCTGGACGGCGGGGCCCGGTGGGGCGTGCTGGCCCTGCTGCTGGCCGCCGCCTGTGCCGGCTTCGACCGGTTCTTCGGGGTGACGTCCGGCTGGATGCGGGACGTGGCCACCGCCCAGGCCGTGCAGCGGCGGCTTGAGGTGCTCCAGTTCGACTGGGCGGCCGAGAGCGTGCGGGAGGTCCTGGGCCCGACCGAGGGGACCGCGAGCGAGGCCGCCGAGCGGTGCCTGACCGTGCTGCGGCGGTTCAGCGAGGACGTGTCGGAGCTGGTACGGGCCGAGACCACCGGCTGGATGGTGGACTTCCACACCGGTTCGCCGCCGCTGCTCACCCAGGCGCTCACCCACTGGGGGCACCGGCCGGACGCCGCCGGGCCGGGCGGCCGCTTCCCCGTGCCGCCCGGCACCCGGCCGACCATGCCGCGCCAGCGGCCGCCCGAGCCGCCCCGGTAAGGGCCTGCTCGGGTTCCGGCCTGGCCCGCTTGCAGCCTGTCTCGGTTCCGGCCTGGCCCGGTTCCGGCCTGCTTCGGTTCCGGCATGTCCCGGTCGCGGTCCGGTCCGGTAGGCGCCTGGTCCGGTTGCGGTCTGCTCCGGCCGCGGCACGCGGTCCGTACAAGGGCAGAGCGTCACCGGGGCGGCCCGTACGCCCGGTCGTATGGGCCTGGTCCTACGGCCGGGCGCACGGACGAGGCTCAGCTGAACACGATCATCGCGCCCTGGCTCAGGCTCCGCGTCGCCGCCACGTGCAGCCCCCGCCACACCTGCCGCTCCCGCCCGAACGGGCCGTCCTCGCCCGGTGGCAGCGGCGGCGCGGGCTCGTCCAGGCCGGTGGGGCGGTGCGGGACGACCGGCGCGGGCGGGGGTTTGGCCGGGTCGATGCCGAGTGCCGGGGCGACCAGGTCGAGTTCGCGCAGCAGGCCGTGGCTGGATCCCAGCGGGCCGCCGCCTTCGAGGAGTTCGTCGTTGGTCAGCGGGGCGGCGAAGTCGACGGGCACGTACGCGCCCGCGTGGTCGTAGTGCCACACCAGGTGCGACTGCTGCGCGGTCGACTCGAACATCTCCAGCAACTGCTCGTAGTCGCCGCCCAGTTCGTCCACCGGCGTGACGCTGAGGCCGCACACGTGCAGCAGGTAGGCGCGGCGCAGGAAGTGCAGCGCGTCGTAGTCGAAACCCGCGACCGGGGCGACGTCCCCGGCCAGTCCCGGCACGTAGCCGAAGACCGGGACCGGCGGCAGGCCGGCGTCCCCGAGGGCCTTGTCGTAGGCGGCGATGTCCTCGGCGAAGGGGTTGTCCGGGTTGTGGAGCAGCACGTCGACGAGGGGGACCAGCCAGAGGTCACATGCCAACGGGATCTCACTCTCGGGTCTCGTGGGTGGTCGGTGGACCGGCCAGCGTAGCCCTCCGCGCACCCTCCGCGAAGTCGGCTGCGCGTCACTTCGCCGTGGTGGCCGGGAACGGCTCCCCGGGGAGCGGCTGGGGAGGCCGGGGGGCCGGCCGCGGGCCGCGCGCCGGGTCCGCGCGGGCGAACCTGACCGGTCCCGTCGGCAGGTCGGCCGCGGTGGCCGTGGCCTCCGCGGCCGGCCGTACGGGCGGCACCAGGCGCGGCACCAGGCGCGGTTCCAGCGGTTCCAGGGGGCCGCGGGGCGGTATGTCGGGCGGCTCGCCGGTGGCGGCGGGCAGCACGTGGATGAACAGGGCGAGCACGCCGACCACGACGGCGACGGCGGCGGCCGCCGCCACCGGCAGGGTCACGCGCCGTACGCGCACCAGGCGCCTGCCCTCCCGGACGGCCCGCGCCGTGCGCTCCACGTCGCCGCCGGGTCCCGGGGAGGGGTCCGCACCCGGGCCGCGCAGCGGCGACAGCAGCCGCTCGGCCTCCCACTCCAGCTCGTCGTCCCGCCTGTGCCGCCTGTCNGTGCTCCCCGCGCGTGCGGGGGTGGTCCGCGACGGGCCAGACCTCATCGACACCCGATTCGGTCGTCCCCGCGGGCGCGGGGGTGGTCCCTCGACGGTCAGGGGATCAGGCGACCAGGGCGCGTCGTCCCCGCGGGCGCGGGGTAGCCCCAGCGAGAGATGCAGTCCGCGGACGGCTGGCCCGTCTTCCCCGCGCGGGCGCTTGCTGAACTTCGGCGGCGACAGGACCCGGATTCCCTGAAGCCGCTGGAACACTGACAGGCATGATGGAACTGAACGGAAACCCGGTGACGCCCGACGAATTGAAGGCGCTGGCCCTCGCGAACTACGGGCACTTCACGTCCATGCGCGTCGATGATCAGCGGGTGCGCGGTCTCGACCTGCACATGGAGCGCCTGGCCCGCGACTGCCGGACGGTCTTCGGCGTGCCCCTCGACCTTGAACAGGTGCGCGAGTACGCCCGCCGCGCCGTATCCACGAGCACCGGCTCCTTCGTCATCCGCATCACGGTCTTCGACCCATCGCTGGACATCGGGCGCCCTGCCGCACCTGCCACCCCGCACGTCCTCGTGACCACCAGGCCGACGGCCAGGCTGCCCATGCCAGCGCTGCGGGTGAAGACGGTTCCATTCACCCGCGACACCCCGGGCGTGAAGCACCTCGGGCTCTTCGGCTCCCTTTACGCGCGTCGCACCGCGCAGCTCGCGGGGTTCGATGACGCGCTGTTCGTGGGCCCCAACGGCCTGGTCTCCGAAGGCGGGACCTGGAATGCCGGATTCATCGACGGACAGGGGAACGTCGTCTGGCCCAAGGCCGACATGCTGCCCGGAGTCACCATGGCGTTGCTCCAACAGCGCCACGACTCCACGACAGCGACCATCTCTCTCGCCGCGGCGTGCGGGATGCAGGCTGCCTTCGCCACGAACACCACGATCGGTGTGCGCGCGATCAGCGCGATCGACGAGACGACGCTGCCCGCGGAGCACCCCGTGCTCACGGCTCTGCGACAGGCGTACCAGGGAATCCCCGGCGAAGAGATCTAAAGCGCTGGGGTGGTTCCCGCGGGCGCGGGGGTAGTCCCGTCAACACTCAAGACCCGTCACGCCGCACACGGAGGTCACCACGAGCACCCAGCCAACCGAGCCGCAGCCGGATGACGAGCCGCTGCTCCCCATGCCGCCGCAGTCCGAATCGGCCCTGCGGGCGGCCGTTCAGCGCCTCGCCCCCGCCGCCGCCATCGCGTTCGAGCGGGAGTTCCATACGGCCTGGGAGCAGGCACTACAAGCGGACAGCACCGTGCCGATGCGCACGTTCCTGCACCGGTGGGCCGTGTGGGTATCGCTGCACCGGCACCCCGCGCGGGCGGCTCGGTTGCGCGCGTTGGAGCGGGTCGTCGGCGAGGCGGTGACGCGGGAGGCCGCGCGGGCCGCCGCCGTAGAGGTCGGTGAGCTGCTGGCCGCCGCGACGGCCGAGGTGACCGCAAGGTGAGCGACTGGGCGTGGGAGTACCTGCCGGACACCGAGCACGCAACGCAGGGCCTCGGCGGCCTGTTCGAACACGGGGGCCGACTCGACCTCGTCGAAACCCGAGCGGTCCACACGCAGGACGCCCGCGGGCATGTCCACACCGCTGTTCGTCCAGCCGACGAGCACCGACTCAGCGAACTCTCGGGGCAGTCCCACAGTGAACGGCTTCTTCCGCAATGCACTGGGGCATGAAGGGGCCGAACTGTCGTCCTCCGCGGCGTATCTCAGTGGAATGCGGTGGTGATTCCCGGACCCGGAACGAACTCCCCACCGAGCAGGGCACGCGGGGCCAGACCGCTTGAAACGGCGCAGGATTTCCACCACGCCTCGCACCGGGCGCCCCGAGCCGCGCCCAGTCGGCCGAAGGGCGCCAACGTGGCCGACCGCAACGTACCGCGCCCGCGGCGGGTCATCACCGAAAGCGACAACGCCATGGCCCTGGACATCAACCGTGATCACCGCGGCCCCGGCCCGTTCATCCTGCGCCACCATGGTCCGAACTCGGGATGCTGGTCGATCACGTCCCGATCATAGTTCCGACCGGGCGGATGGGCCTTGAGGCTTCCGCGTGCGCGGGGCGGGTCAGGTTTCGCGGTAGAGGTGAGTGATCTCGACGGGGCGGCCGCAGACCAGGTCATAGGTGCCGTGGTCGTCGAAGCCGAGGCGGTAGTGGTGGAGCACTACACGGCCTTGGTACTCGACCTTGCTGTCCGTGAGGACCACGCCCGGCAGGCGTGCCTTTTCCGCGAGCGTGCGCAGTTTCTGCGAGTCGAAGACTTCGATCAGGCCGAATTCGAAGTCGTCCGAATCTGGCATCAGGCATTCGTAGTCAGAGCCAGTCCACTCGAAGGACATAACCTGCTCGAATCGCAGCCGGACCGTCCCCTTGGGTTTGGCTCCCCGAGTATATTCGATGATGACAGTGGAGTTGTTCCCTCCCGCGTACGTCAGCACCTCGACACGAGCATTGTCCGCCCAACCGGTGGAAAGTTCCGCCCCACCGAGGACTTTGTATGCCACGAGAACTCCTCACTCAGGGCGTGTCCGGTATCTCCGCCCAGTACAGGATTCTGCTGTCATCGTCCCTGCTTTCGGTCACGGGGATGCGCCTGGAGGGACGTCTGCCACCGCCTCCGGGGATCGTCTCGCGCAGCCGCGCCCGGACGGAATTGCTGACCGCCTCTCTCGGGTCCTGGCGATGTTGGTCGGACGGTAGCCCGCGAGACTGAGCGCGGACAGACCGCGTGTGTTGGTCGACACGAGAACACCGTCGAGTTCGAACGCCTCGATGCGGATGGCGTCGGGGTTGAGCCTGTCCGCCCTCAGATCCGGCGCCTTCTGCCGCCGAGGACGCGCCCAGGGGCACTTCAACGCGATCCGGACGTGCCCGGTGGGTTACTACAGGCTCCAGGCCGCGGGCGCGAGGACCGGATGGGTGGGCTGCCCGGCCGGGGCGAAGGAGCAGGACCAGGCCGTCAGCGCCGGACGCCCGGATTCGGTCCACTCGGCGATGAGCTGTCCGGCCTCGTCGGCGAGCGCCTGCGCGGCGGGTGAGGGGGTGGGGTGGAGGGCCCCAGGCTGGACGAACACCGCGGTGTCATCGTCGGCGACGAGGGCGCAGCCGGTGTAGTCGGAGGTGCCTTCGGCGCTGGCGCAGGTGGTGCGTGGGTCGCGGGCTGCGAGGTGCATCCACAGGTCGACGTAGTCCCCGCGTGGGTCCAGTCCTGCGGGCACGGTGCCGCGTCGGGTGGCGGCGGGGTCCGGTGCGGGCAGCGCGGCGTCGCGGGCGATGGGCGCGGGGGTTGTTGCGGCGTACAGGGGGCCGGTCGCGGCCATGAAGTCCGCGTTGGTCACCAGGCGCCCGGTCAGCCCCGCGGCGGTGGGGCGGATGCGCGTCAGGGGGTGGAGGCCGCCGTGCGCGAGGGGTGCGAGGACGCTCCCGCCGTCGGCGAGTTGACCGAGCCAGGCAGCGGGGATACCGGAGACGCCGCAGGTGACGAGGATCAGGTCGTACGGGCCAGCGGCGTCGTGGCCGAGGTAGCCGTCTGCGGTGACCACGGTGACGCCTTGGACGTCGGCCCGCCCCAGTGCGGCGCGGGCCTCGTCGGCGACCACCGGGGAGGTCTCGATGGTGGTGACCTCGGCGCCGGTGATGTAGGCGATCAAGGCGGCGTTCCAGCCGGTGCCTGCTCCTACTTCCAGGACCCGCATACCCGGGGTGAGTGCGGCGGCTTCCAGCATCTTGGCGACGATGGAGGGCTGGGAGGTGCTGGACCAGCCTTCGGCGGCGTCGGTGGGGATGTGGGTCATGATGCCGCGGTCGGCGTAGGCCAGGTGCAGCAGTTCGTCGGTGGGCTGGGCAGGGTCGACCGTACGGTGCGCTCCGGTGGCGTAGTGCCCGGTGATGAACAGGTGCCTGGGCACCGAGGCGATGGCGTGCGCCACGGTCTCGGAGACGATGGCGCCCTTGGTGGTGAGGGTGTCGGCGAGTTGCCGGGCGAGTGGCATCCAGTCGGTGGTGGTGGTCACGGCTGATTGATCTCCTGCGACGGGTAGCGGGTGACGGGCGTGTAGAGCAGGCAGGGATTGCTGGGCTCGGCGACGGGGTGGCCGTCGGCCTCCAGCCAGGCGTGGACCTGGGCGGTGCCGGGTCTGATCCCGAATATCAGCGCGGGGGTGTGTCCGTGTGCGCGGCAGTACAGCAGCGCGGCCAGCGAGCGGGTCAGGCAAGCGGCCGTTCCACCGAGCCGGATGGTGGCGGTGCACACCGCGAGTACCGCGCGTTCGGCCTGCGCGGGGCTGGAGGGGCGGGCAGAGCGCTGGGCCCGGCGTACCGCGCGGTCCATCCGTTCGGGGCGAGTGGCGATGCGCGAGGCGATCAGGCCGCAGGCGCGGGCGAGCAGCCAGGTGCGGGGACCGAGTGCGACGCGAGGTGGCAGCGCAACGGGGAAGCTCACGAGGCGGTCACCGCTCCGGCCTGCTGGAGGGTGCCAAGGAGCGCGTCGAGATCGGTGCGCAGCCGTGCCGCGGGCACCGCGGGCCAGGCGCGGACGAGGGCCGCCTCGGCATCGACGACCGTGCCCCCGTCGGCGAGAGCGCTCACCGCGGTGGTGGCGGTGGCGTTCAGCAGCCATACCTGCCCGCTGGGCGTGGTCAAGGTGGCACGCCCGGTGGTCGGATCGGCCAGGACACGGACGCCGGGGGTGAGGGTCAGCATCGTGCCTCCGATACGCCAACGCCGCTGGGCATCGAGTGGTTACTGGCGGTACGGGCGAAGATCTCGCACATGACGGTCAGGTGCAGCATCAAGTCGGTGCGCGTATCGGCTCGATCCCACCCCTGGGCCGCGGCGGTCAGCGGCCCGACATCGACCAGGCCGAGGTCGGCCAGCACGCCGCCGGAACCCAGGAGAGCGGCGAGTCCCGGCCGGTGACGGATGCGGGCACCGGCAGTGTCCGCGCTATAGCCGCCCTTCGTCCGCCGGGTGAGATTGATCGCGGGGACGATTCCTTCCATCGCCTGCGTCAGCAGCGGTTTGAGCTGGTAGGGGCTGATGCGCTGCTCAGCGCGACACCGCAGGGCGGCCTCGATCACGGCTCGGTCGGTGTAGGGGTAGCCCAGATCGATCCCGAAGTTGCCGGCGGCGTCCGCCTGGAGGCGTGCCCAGCGGGCGAGGGAGCGCAGCGCCGCCATCGTGGTGTGCTGGTGGACTCGCTCGTGCAGCGGGCGCGCGGCCCTCGCCACGTCGCCGAGGGCCGCGGTCATCGCCTCGCGTGCCTGCCTGGTGAGCCAGGGCGGCACGCGGGGTCCGGCTTCCCAGCCCGCTGCGGGCGGATCGAGCCGACGTTCGCACAGCGTGGCGAGCCAGGCGCGGTACGGGCCCGGGTCGGCGGCCAACTGTTTGACCTGCCGCCGGGACACACCCCACAAGGCGGCCCAGCCTGCCACGTGGCGGCGGGCGGTGCGCGCGTCACGGCGGCGGGCATGGTGCAGGTACGGCCACGCGGCCAGCATCACCTCGTCCCCGCCCTTGCCGGACAGCAGCACGCTGGCTCCCGCAGCAGTGGCGTGCCTCCACCAGGCGGTTTGCCGGTCGGGACTGACCGCGGCCGGGCTGGGGGCGTCGAGGCGGAACGGGGCCCCCAGCCCGGCGAACTGTTCGGGGATGTCATCCGGTCCGAAAATGTGGTGCCGGACGCCTGCCTGCTCGGCGGCGGCAGTGCGGGCCCAGTCGAGGTCGTCGTTGCCTGGATCCGCCGGGATCCGGGTCATGTTGAGCAGTCGGCCTGGGGCCTGCCGGTAGGCGAGCGCGGAGATCGCGGTGCTGTCGGCGCCGCCGGACAGCTCGCACGCCACTATGCCGTCCTCGTTCCCGGTGCGGACGGCTACGGCCTGGGCCAGCGCGTCGCGGAAGCCGGCTGCGGCGTCGGGCAGGTCCACCTCATCGTCGGGAACCGACCACCACGATCGCACCGACAACGCGCCGCCCGCGGTGATGTGGGCCGCCCAGCCAGGCGGGACGGCCCGCACCCCTTCATAGCAGGTGGCACCGGAGTCGGCCAGGGCCAACAGCGGTGCGGGGGCAAGCAGATGCGCGGCCAGGTGCGCAGGGTCCAGCCGGACCGGCCCTGCCGTCTCGGCCAGGATGCGGGCGTGGTCGCCAAGCACCAGATGGCCGGCGATCTCAGCAGTGAACACCGGCCGCATCCCGGCGGTATCCCCGCACACCCACACCTCGTCGCCGAACCGGGCAATGGCGTGGTAACTGCCCGGATGCCGCATCAGCGGCTCCACCCCACACGCCCATAACCCCTTGACCTGGCCGACCAGACGGGCCTCGTCCAGGCCGTGGGTGCCGATCAGAGCCACCGTGGTGACACCGGATCGGGCGATCACCAGCGGGCGGAGCGAGCGGCCGACGATCCACGGCTGCCCATCTTGGACGGCCAGCACCCGGGTGCCCGGGTCGGCGGCCTTACAGCGGGAGATGACAGCGGTCCGCTGTGCTGCCGAGATGTTTCCCGGCAGCACAGCGAACCACTCAGCGAGCGTCAGCCGCATATCCGGGCTGCCACTTGACGGTAGAGAAGTCTCCGTCGTCGGACTGGCCCTCGCTGTAGCTACCGGCAGCCAGGCCGACGAGGGTGCCGGCCAGGCGGGCGGTAGGCGCCTCGTACCCTGCGCCCGCAACGGGCTCATGCTGCGCCTCGGGTTCGATCATTGCGGGGTTCCTCCTTGTCCTCGGTGGTGCGTCCCGGTGGTGCCAGGTCCTCTCGCCGGGCTCGTGCACGGGCATGGCCCGGCGAAGAGCTGGGGTGTCTGTGCCGTCACAACGCGGCGTCCGAAAGGGACAGGTGCGTGCTACCGGCCCGCCCGGCCGCCGACTGTGCGGAGGGCCAGCGGCACCGCGCTGCCCCGCCCCGGCCGCCAGGGTGATGCCCGGCTCGGGTACAGCTCCCGGACGGGCGGCCGGGGTCGGTGGACTGGGCGCGTCATGCATCGCGCGCTCCCTTGCGGGCGGGGTGTATCGATGCAGTGACGCTAAGTGTGCACGGCGATCGTGCTCAACGGCACTCTCAGGGCCCCGGCCGCTGAAGCACCACCGGCGGTCACATGGGCAACCGGACGATGTCCGCGAGGGCCCGCATGTCTGGCGTCAACGTGCGGCGCTTGCCGATGATCTCGCTGAGAATGTCCTGCGCGTACCGCTGGTACGGCAGCCACTGCGGCGAGTCACGCCAGATCCCCTTCAGCGTCATGATCGCCTCCGGGTACTGCCGGGTACGTGTCTGGGCCTTCGCCACGTCGAGGAGATACCGGTTCCGGTTGCCCGACGTCTTGGGCAGCGCGTTCGCCCGGATCTGCGAGGCGAGCGCCAAGACCGCGTCCGGCCTGTCCTCCACCATGGCCTTCTCAGCGCGGTTCATCTCCACGGTGACCTTCGAGAAGCGGGCCCAGTGGAGCGGCGAGAAGGGGACCCGCCGCCGCCCGATCGCAGCCGCCGCGCTCTCGGCCAGCGCGAGCGCCTGCTCGGTGTCCTCGGGCCGGTTGTCGCGCGCCGAGGCCGTCGCCACGCGCAGCAGCATTCGGCCCCACACCGCCAGTTCGCCNACGTTCGGCACGTTCGGCACGTTCGGCATGCGCGCTACTCCCTCCCCGCGCTGTCCGCGGGTCCCCCACCGTCCCTGGTTCCCGCGCCGCGGGTTTCTCCACCGTCGCCGGTGCCCGCGCCGCTCCTGGTCGCCCCGCCGCCCCTGGTTCCCGCGCCGCCCCTGGGCCCTCCGCCGCCCAGGGGCCCGGCCAGGGGCCCCGCTCTGCCCGGTGGACCGGCACCGCCCGCCGCCGGTCCGACGCCCTCCAGCGGCACCCCGTACGGCGACAACTGGCCGCCCAGGAGCGTGCGCAGCCGGGCGAGGCCTCGCGCGGACTGGCTTTTCACGTTGCCCTCCGAGCAGCCGAGTATGCCCGCCACCTCGGCGACCGACAGGTCGCACAGGAAGCGCAGCACCAGCACGGCGCGCTGCCGCGGCGGCACCCGGGACAGGGCGGTGTGCACGACCGTGCGCGTCTCGACGTCGGGTCCGCGGGCGGCCGGCGGCAGTCCGGGGATCTCCTCCGGGGTGCCGGCCAGCCGCACCCGCGCCCAGCCGAGCCGCTGTTCGTTGAGGAAGCAGCGTACGAGCATGGCGTGCACGTACGCGTCGAGGTCGGCGGCGGCGCAGGCCAGCCGCCAGTGGACGTAGAGCCTGGTGAGCGTGGTCTGGACGATGTCGTCGGCGCGGTGCGGGTCCCGGCACAGCAGGTGGGCGACGCGGCGGAGCACGGGCAGCCGCGCCGACACGTACGCCGTGTAGGCGCGTTCGGCATCAGCGGCTGGGCCCCCTTCGCTCACCCACCCAGTCTCCACACCCAGACGCCTCCGACCCACTCGCCCGGCTGGCCCAGCAACTGCTTCAGGGTTTCACGCAGGGCGCCGTCGCTCGGCTGCGGGGGCAGGACGAGCGCGCCGGCGTGCCAGTAGGCCAGGTCGGTCAGGGCGTCCTGGCGCTGCTGGGGGCCGATGGCCGGCACCAGACCGGTGTCGCGGACCTGGCTGAGCAGGCTGCTGGTCGGGCGCGGCACGGCGCCGTAGACGCCGATCTTGTCCGGCCCCCACGGGCCGACGAAGTAGCCCTGGGGGATGGCGAAGCCGAGGTCGGCCGTGGTCTGCCAGTGCAGGGCCTCGGCGCCGGCCGCGCTGGGCACGGGTACGGGCACCAGGGTGCGGCCGCGCGGGACGTACGAGCGCCAGGTGCCGTCGGCGATGAAGGACGGCACGGGGGTGCGGTCGGTGGTGGGGTAGGCGGTGGGCACGATGGGCAGCAGGGCGGTGACCACGGCCACCCACCCGGCGAACCGGACCACGCCGTCCTGGTTGCCGGCCAGCCGGTCGCAGCCGAGGGCGAGGAGGATGCCCAGGACGGGCGCGGCGGCCATGGCGAGCCGGGATTCGAGGATGGAGTCCAGGCCGGGCAGGTCGGCGAACAGCCGCCAGGGGCCGGGCAGTTCGCGGTCGGTCCACGGCAGCGGGATCGTCCGGCCCAGCGACAGCAGGCCCATCACGAAGGCAGTGAAGCCCAGGGCGCGTACCCGCACGTCCTGCCACAGGGCGGCCAGCAGGGCGGCGGCCAGGGCCAGCAGCGGCCAGCCGAAGAAAGCATTCTGCTCGGTGCGGTTGACGGCGAGCCTGTCCGCGGTGGCCTCGTCGCCGGCCAGCGAGCGGCCCGCGAACTCCACCAGCGCGCGCGGCGAGTTGCCCTGCGGGCCGTGCGGCAGCCCGTGGTAGCTCTGGTCGCCGAAGAACTGCCAGTACAGCGGGTACGCCAGCAGCGGCAGGCTCACCGCGAGCGCGACGCCCAGGCCCCGGCCGAGCGGCACCAGGGCGGCGCGCGCGACGGACGGGCGCATGGCCGCGTAGCCGACCGCGAACAGCAGCATCGCCATGCACGCGATCAGCAGCGGCTCCTCGCCGAGGAAGATCTGGTAAGTGAGGAGCAGGCCCAGGGTCACGCCGTCGCGCACCGGCCGGGCGGTCTCCCGGTCGCACAGCCGCAGCAGCCGGTCGACGATCAGCGGGATCATGAACAGCACCGCGAAGTTCGGGTGCGCGTTGGCGTGCGAGATCATCGGCGGCGCGAAGGCGGCCAGCGCGGCGCCGAGCGCGGCGGCCAGCCGGGACGTCACGAACCGGCGCACCAGCAGCCAGTACCAGGCGGCGGCGGTCCCGGCCAGGCCGCCGGTGAGCACCAGCGCCCAGGTCACGCCGGGGCCGAACAGGGCGGTGACCGGCGCGAGCGGCACGGACAGGCCGAGCATCACGGTGTTCGCCATGAGGTTCACGCCCAGCGGCGCGTTCTGAAGGTGCGTGAACAGCGGGTTGTCCAGGTGCCCGACGTTGTGCGCGGTGACCGAGAAGAACCACTCCCACTGGTTCTGGTCCTGCCCGCTGTCGCTGATGTAGCGGTGGTTCGGGCCCATCCACAGGCCCTTGTAGAGCCAGACCGCGCCGAGCAGGAAGAGGGTGAGGGCGAGGCGGTCGGCGGGCCGCAGCCGCTCGCCCAGCGCGTACAGCCGCACCCGGGCCAGGTCGGCCAGCACGCGCGCGTAGTCCAGGGCCCGTATCTTCGAGCCGGTCTGGTGCGCCCAGCGCACCGGCACCTCGCTGATCGACCAGCGGGCGCGCCGGAACATGCGCAGGATCTCGATGTCGATGCCCCAGCCGTCCAGCCGCGACCGGCCGAAGGCGGCCCGCGCGCGGTCGCCGTCGAACAGCTTGAAGCCGCACTGGGTGTCGCGCACGCCGGGCACGGCCAGGGCGCGGATCAGCCGGTTGCCCGCCTGGCCCAGGGCGCGGCGCGCCGGGTGCTGGCGCACCTCGATGCGCGCCTCCGGGTGGGCCCGGGAGCCGATGGCGGCCGAGTGGCCCTCGTCCAGCCGGTCCTGGAGCGCGTCCAGTTCCTCGATGGGCGTGGCGAGGTCGGCGTCGGCCAGCAGCACGTACCGGCCGCGCGAGGCGAGCACGCCCATGCGCACCGCGTGGCCCTTGCCGTGGTTGCCGGTGTACGGGGACTCCAGGCCGTCCCCGGACCCCAGCAGCCGTACGCGCGGGTCGGCGGCCGCGACCTCCTGGACGATGGCCGCCGTACCGTCGGTGGAGCCGTCGTCGACGACGATCAGCTCCCACTTCGGATAGCGGCCCGAGGCGTCGAGGTGTCTGCGGATGGCGTCGAGGGTCGGGCGCAGCCGCTGCTCCTCGTTGTACGCCGGGACGACGACGGTCAGATCGACGGCGTCTGCGGAGAGATGGGCCACTGATGGGCCGGTGGGGTATTCCAGCACGCGTGGGAGACCACTTGGGCCCCCCGGAAGGTTGCGTGTTCCACGTCACACTCGCACGGATGTGCACCCGGTGCGCTCGTTCGCCTACGTACGGGTATACGCACGGGTATACGCATGGGTACGCGTCGTGCGGACGGGCGGTGCGTCGCGCGGAGGCGCGGTGGTCGTACGCGGCGGGCGCGGGCCGTCGTACGCGGCGGGCGCGGGGTGGTCGTACGGTGCGCGGGCGGCGCCGGGCGGCGACTCAGGGGCGGCCGCGCGACACCAGTCCCTCTATCAGCCCCTGGAAGTCGTCGTTGTACGCTCCGATCAGCCGCTCGCCCGCGGACGCGTCCCCCCGCCCGAGGGCGTCGGCCAGCGCCGGGTGGTCGGCCCACAGCTTGCCCCGGAGGTCGGGCACGCCGCGCAGGTACGGAACGGTGAAGACCCACGTCTGCGCGCGTAGCCTCTGCAGAAACTCCAATATGTAGGGATTCCCGATGAAACCGACCAGCTCTCCCCAGAAGCGCAGGTCGTAGCCGATCAGGATGTCCAGGTCGCCGCTGCGCGCGGCGCGCGCGGCCTCCTCGGCCCGCCGGTGCAGCGACACCATCGCCTCCGGCGTGGACCGCATCAGCGCCGTACCCACGGCAAGGGACTGGCGGAACAGGCCCTCCACGACCATCGAACGGGCCTGGATCATGTGCCGGAAGTCCTCGATCGTGAACTCGTGCACGCGGAAGCCCCGGTGCTCCTCCACGTCCAGCAACCCCTGCGCCACCAGGTCGAGCAGGGCCTCGCGCACGGGGGTGGCGGACACGCCGTACTGGTCGGCGACCTCGCGCACGGTGAACTGGCGGCCCGCCGGGAGTCTGCCCGCGAGCATCTCGTCGTAAAGCGCCTCGGCGATCTGCTGCCTCAGGGTACTGCGCTTGACCGGGCTGGTGCCGGGCACAGGCATCGACGACCGTCTCCTTCCACGGCCGCCGCGTGTCGAATGCCGACGGCCCTCACATCACGATATGCGAGGGTCGTCGTACTGAGGGGTTTGGATTTCACGTCAGATGGGCATCTGCGGCGCGCAGCGCCTCGTCCAGGATGGCCAGTCCTTCCTTGGCCTCCGCCTCGGTGACCGTGCAGGGCGGGACGACGTGCGTGCGGTTCATGTTCACGAACGGCCACAGGCCGCGCCGCCTGCACGCGGCAGCGAAGTCCGCCATCGGCCGGGCCGCCGCGCCGGTGGCGTTGTACGGCACCAGCGGCTCGCGCGTCGCGCGGTCCCGGACCAGCTCCAGCGCCCAGAAGACGCCCGTGCCGCGCACCTCGCCCACGCACGGGTGCCGGGCGGCCAGTTCCGCGAGGCCCGGGCCCAGGACCCGCTCGCCGATCGCGGCGGCGTGCTCCACGATCCCCTCCTCCGCCATGGCGTTGATCGTGGCCACGGCGGAAGCGCAGGCCAGCGGGTGGCCGGAGTAGGTGAGGCCGCCGGGGTACGGGCGCTGGTCGAAGGTGGCGGCGATCTTCGCGGAGATCGCCACGCCGCCCAGCGGCACGTACCCGGAGTTGACACCCTTGGCGAAGGTCAGCAGGTCGGGCACGACGCCGAAGTGGTCGGCCGCGAACCAGCGGCCGGTGCGCCCGAAGCCCGCCATGACCTCGTCGAGGATCAGCACGACCCCGTACCGGTCGCAAAGGTCGCGAACGCCCGCCAGGTAGCCGGGCGGTGGCACCAGGATGCCCGCCGTGCCGACCACCGTCTCCAGCAGCACCGCCGCGACCGTCTCCGGGCCCTCGAACGCAATGGTGTCCGCGAGGTGCGCGAGCGCCCGGTCGCGCTCCTGTTCCTCCGTTGCCGAGTGGAAGGGCGAGCGGTAGAGGTACGGGCCCCAGAAGTGCACCACGCCCGCCGACGCCGTGTCCGACGCCCAGCGGCGCGGGTCGCCGGTCAGGTTGATCGCCCCGGCGGTGGCGCCGTGGTACGAGCGGTAGGCGGACAGCACCTTGGGGCGGCCGGTGTGCACGCGCGCCATGCGCACGGCGTGCTCGACGGCCTCCGCCCCGCCGTTGGTGAAGAAGATCTTGTCGAGGTCGCCGGGCGTGCGCTCGGCGATCAGCCGCGCGGCCTCGGAGCGCACGTCGACGGCGAAGCCGGGCGCGAAGGTGCACAGCCGCCCGGCCTGCTCCTGGACGGCGGCGACGACCTTGGGGTGCTGGTGGCCGATGTTGGTGTTAACCAGCTGGGAGGAGAAATCGAGGTAGCGGTTGCCGTCGTAGTCCCAGAAGTACGAGCCCTCGGCACCCGCGACCGCCAGCGGGTCGATGAGCCCCTGCGCGGACCAGGAGTGGAAGACGTGCGCGCGGTCGGCGGCCCGTACGGCGGCGCCGGTCTCGGGGTCGGGGGCGGGGGTGGTGGTCACGGGGGATACCTCGGGGTCGTGCGGGTGGTTCGCGGCTCGGGTGCCGGGCGGTCGCCCGGTTTTGCCGGGAGCGTACGGGGCGTCGTGCGGCTTCGCGGGTGGCCCGGGTCGTGCGGGATCTCGCCGCCCAGCGTACGGACCGGCCCGGCCGCCCGGCGTGCGCGGCCGCCATGATCTGGGCCACGTCGGGGCGCGGGGCGCGGCGGGCCGCCGTGGAGGGGCCGAAGCGGAGCCCCGTGGCGGAATGCCGAATCCGCCCTACGCCGGGGCCCTGGGAACCCCGGAAATGACTCCCTTACATACGGAACCGGTAACAGATCGCACGCGTCGTCCACTTCACTCACCGCCGCCTCTATTCTCTGGCGAGGGTTGACAGGGGAAGGGACGACGACGACATGGAAGACCTGGGGGCCGAGGACCCTCGTTGGATCGGCGAGTACCGGCTGGTCGGACGATTGGGCTCGGGCGGCATGGGCCGGGTGTTCCTGGCACACTCGGCGCGGGGCCGCACGGTCGCGGTGAAGCTCGTACAGCAGGACCTGGCGCAGCAGACGGAGTTTCGGCGCCGCTTCAAACAAGAGGTGCGCGCGGCGCAGCGGGTCGGCGGCAAGTGGACCGCGCCGGTCCTCGACGCCGACACCGAGGCGCCCACCCCCTGGGTCGCCACCGGCTACATCGCGGGCCCGTCGCTGCACTCGGTGGTGGCCAAGTACGGGCCGCTGCCCGAGCGGTCGGTGACCATCCTGGCCAACGGCCTGACGCGGGCGCTGGAGTCCATCCACGGCGCCAATCTGATCCACCGCGACCTGAAGCCGTCGAACGTCCTGGTCACCATCGACGGCCCGCGCGTCATCGACTTCGGCATCGCGCGCGCCCTGGAGACGGTCACCGACGGCATCCTGACGCGCAGCGGCGCGGTCGTCGGCTCGCCCGGCTACATGTCGCCCGAGCAGGTGCGCGGCGAGCGGGTCACCCCGGCCAGCGACGTGTTCTGCCTCGGCTCGGTGCTGGTGTACGCGGCGACCGGCCGCCAGCCGTTCGGCACCTCCGACAGCGGCGTGCACGCGGTGATGTACCGCATCGCGCAGGAGGAGCCGGTCCTGGACGGCCTGCCCGAGGGCCTGCGCGAGCTGGTGACCGACTGCCTGTCCAAGATCCCGTCCGTCCGGCCGACGCTGGAGGAGCTGCTGGAGCGCACGGCGGACCCGGCGGGCGCGGACTCCGACGAGCCGTGGCTGCCGGGCAGCCTGGTGGCGCAGCTCGGGCGGCACGCGGTGCAGCTGCTGGACGTCGAGACCCCGGCCGCGCCGGGCACGCCGGTGGTGCCCGCGCCGCCGCTGCTGCCGCCCGGCGCGCGGCCGGCCGCGGCGCCCGTACCGGCGCC
>NZ_JAVSCF010000067.1:0-25488 GCF_031932565.1 Streptomyces sp. B1866 | reverse complement strand
CCGCCCCGTTCCCCGGCCCGCGGCCCCGGCGCCGTACCGCCCCCCGTCCCGCGGTGCGCCGGTCCCGGCGTCCGGCCGCCGGGCGGTCCCGGCGGGCCGTGTCCCGCGCACCGGCCCGCACCCCCGCCGCGGCGTCCCGGCCGCCCTGCTCCGCGCTCATCGCACTCCCCCTGGACGGAAGGACATCTCCAGGTGCTCACCTCACCGCAATCCAGCTCTCCGGACACCTCCCTGGACCTGCTCGGCACCCGCCTCGGGCTGTCCCAGACGCAGGGCCACGTGCTGGCCGTCGGCGTGCCGGGCCCCAGACTGGAGGAGCTGATACGCACCCTGCTGGCGACCGGCCACGAGGTGGGCCACGCCGCCCCCGGCGAGGTGGGCGTCCGGCTGCGGCAGGCGCCGCCGGACGCGATCGTGGCCCTGGACGACGAGCGGGGCGGTCTCGACGCGGTCCGCCAGGTCCGCGCCGACCCGGCCGGCCGCGCGGTGCCGCTGCTGGTGGTCACGGGGGTCACCCAGGCGGCCGACGTGGTGGACCTGCTGCGCGCCGGGGCGGACGACTGCGTGCCCGAGACCTCGGCTCCGGCGGAGCTGGCGGCCCGTATCGAGGCGAAGCTGCGGCGCGTTCCGGTGCCCGTGGAGAACCTGCTGCTCGACCCGCGCACCGGCCTGTACTCCAGCCCGCACTTCCTGGACGAGCTGGGCCGGGAGCTGAAGCGCCCCGAGGCCGGCCGCCGGGGCGGCGTCATGGCCATGGTCGGCGTGGCCGAGATGGGCGCCCTGGAGTCCCGGCTGGGGCCGCGGGTGCGGCGCGAGGTGGCCGAGCGGCTGGCCGTGGTGGCCGAACGGCTCGGCAGCCCGTGCGACCGGCTGGGCTGGGACGACGACGGCCACCTGCTCATCCTGATGCCCGGGGTGGACGACGAGACCGCGCGCCGCAGCCTGCGGAAGTTCGCGAAGACCGTCGCGGCCACCCGGTTCGTCGTCGCCGACGAGAACGTCCGGCTGACGCCCGCGGTCGGGTGGACCCCGCTGTCCGCCTGCGCCGACCACACGCAGGCCGTGCAGCGGGCCCGCGACGCCGTCGGCGAATCGATTCGCCACCGGGATCTGCGCCCGGTGATGTACGCGCCGTGGATGCACGGCGTGCCGCGCAGGCGCCACGCGCGCGCGGGCCTCCTGCGCCCCGCGCTGTCGGCGCTCTCCCCGGTCCTGGTGCTGCTGATCGGCGTCGGCGTGCCGTTCGTCTTCTACCAGCAGATGTACGAACTGGGCTGGGACGTCGGGTCGGTCGTGTACTGGGTGGTGGTGTCGGGCCTGCTGCTGTCCGCGCTGCTGATCGTGGTGGAGTGCCTGTTCTCGCTCGACGCCCGGCCGCGGCCCCAGGCGCCCGCGCGCCCGTACCCGCCGGCCAGCGCGGTCATCGCCGCGTACCTGCCGAACGAGGCGGCGACCATCGTCGACACCGTCGAATCGTTCCTGCGCCTGGGCTACCCGAACGACCTGGAGATCGTGCTCGCGTACAACACGCCGCACCCGCTGCCCGTCGAGGACACCCTGCGGGAGATCGCGCTGCGGGATCCGCGCCTGGTGCTGCTGCCGGTGCCGGGCAGCACATCGAAGGCGCAGAACATCAACGCCGCGGTCACCCGGGTCCGCGGCGAGTTCGTCGGCATCTTCGACGCGGACCACCACCCGGCCCCGGGCGCCTTCCAGCAGGCGTGGCACTGGCTGTCCCACGGCTACGACGTCGTGCAGGGACACTGCGTGATCCGCAACGGCGACAGCTCGTGGGTGGCGCGGCTGGTCGGGGTGGAGTTCGAGGCGATCTACGCGGTCAGCCACCCGGGGCGCACCCGGCTGTACGGGTTCGGCGTGTTCGGCGGCTCCAACGGCTTCTGGCGCACCGACCTGCTGGCGCGCACCCGGATGCACGGTTCGATGCTGACCGAGGACATCGACTCGACCATGCGCGCGCTGGCCGAGGGCGCGCGGATCGGCATGGACCGCACGCTCATCTCGCGCGAGCTGGCGCCCACCACGCTGACCGCCCTGTGGAACCAGCGCTCCCGGTGGGCGCAGGGCTGGCTGCAGGTCTCCCTCAAGCACCTGTGGCGCAGCCTGCGCTCCCCCGCCTTCACCCTGCGCCAGAAGGCCGGCCTGTTCGTGCTGCTGGGCTGGCGGGAGGTGCAGCCGTGGCTGACCCTGCAGATCCTGCCCGTCCTGCTGTACTCCGGGTGGCGCGCGGGCGGTGTGGACGAGCTGGACTGGGCGGTGCCGGTGTGCCTGCTGGCCCTGGTGCTGACCATGTCGGCGGGGGTGGTGCAGGCGCTGTTCGCCTGGCGCCTGGCCGTGCCCGAACTGCGCCGCCGCCGCGGCTGGTTCTGGCGCTACCTGCTGGCGTCGAGCTTCTTCTACTCGCACTTCAAGAACATGGTGGCCCGGCAGGCGTGCCTGAAGGAGGCGCTGCGCGACCGGCAGTGGCGGGTCACGCCGCGCGCCGCGAAGGAGGGCGGACCGCGATGACCGCCCCCGCCACGCACCGCGCGCCGGCCCGTTCGCCCCGCCCGCCCGAGGGGGCGCCGGCCCGCAGCCGGGCCCAGGAGCTGGAGGGCTACCGGGGGCTGGCCGCCATGGCCACCGTCGTCTTCCACGTCTGGCAGCACTACTTCCGCTACGGCGCGCAGGGCGCCGACCCGCCGGTGGACAACCGGTACGTGGGCGCGGCGATCTCCCTGGAGGTGATCGACTTCTTCTTCGTGATGTCGGCCTACCTGCTGACGGTGTCGTACGCGCGGGCGGCCATCGACGGGGCGGCGGTGCGGCCGGCCCGCATGTTCCTCTTCCGCCGCGCGATCCGCATCGTGCCGCTGTACTTCCTGGCCGTGCTGGTGGTCTGGGCGATGCGGAACCCGGCCCTGCCCGGCAACTGGCTGGATCTGGCGGAGCACCTGACGTTCACCCAGGTGCTCGACAAGGACCAGATCTTCTACACCATCGGCCCCGCCTGGTCGCTGTCCCTGGAGATGCTGTTCTACCTCGTACTCGTCGTGCTCGGGCCGCTGGCGGTGCGCGCCTGCCGCCCGCTGGCCACGCGCCGCGCCCGGGTGGCCGCCTGCGCCGCGGGCTGCGCGCTGCTGTACGTCCTGCCGGTGGTGTGGATCGCGGTCGCCCGGTACGGGCTGCACGTGCCGCACACCGACTGGCCGGTGTACTTCGGCCCGCAGGCGCGCTTCGGCGGGTTCGCGGCGGGCATGGGGCTGGCCGTGCTGGCGGTCACCGCGGGCGAGCGCGGCAGGCTGGGCCCGGGCCCGGCGGCGGCGCTGGCGGCGGCGAGCCTGGCGGGGCTGTACGGCCTGTCCCTGTCCGCGGCGGGTGAGAACGCCGCGGCCACCTTCTACCACCCGGTCGCCAGCCTGCTGTGGACGGTGCTGCTGCTCGCCACGGTGCACGTGCGGCGGCCCGGCCGGTGGCACCGCGCGCTGTGCGCCCGGTGGCTGACCGGTGCCGGGCTCGTCAGCTACAGCCTGTACATGTGGCACGAGCCGATCATGATCGGGCTGTACGACGCCGGCCTGCTGCCCGACGCCCAGTCGGCCTTTCCGCTGGGCGTGCTGATCGTGCTGGCGGCGGCCCTGGTCGCGGCGGTGGCGAGCTACTGGTTCCTCGAATACCCGGCGAGCATGCTCGGCCGGCTCAGGGACGGCTCGGGCCGGTCGCGCGAGTACTACCCGGAGCTGGCCCGGTAGTCCGCGGCGCCCGCGTCCGGCCGGTGCGGGCCGCCCGTGCGGCGGCTCGTACCGGCCGTCGCGCGTGACCGGCCGTGCGTCCCGTACGGGTGCGGTCTCCGCTCCGTGCGGGGAGCACGCGGGGCACCGCGCCTCAGGCGGTCGCCTCCTCCCCCTCCGGGTCGCCGGGCTCCTCGGCGGACTTCTCCTCGGGCGCCTCCGCCTGCCCTTCCGGGCCCGCCAGGCCGCGGGTCAGCGGGGCCAGCGCCACGCCCAGCAGCGTGGCCGAGGCGATGCTGCCCAGGGTGATGCCCCAGGCGAGCGGGCCCAGCGGCGTGCAGCCGAAGAAGTGGCTGACGCCCGGGGTCTGGATGATGGCGGCGAGTACGGCCGCGGAGCCGACGCCGGCGAGCAGGACGTGCCGGTCCATGCCGCCGGTGACCAGGGTCTGCGCCAGCTGGGTGCCGACCAGCGCGGCGAGCGCCACCGTGCTGGCGCGGCGCTGCCTGCCGGTCAGCCGCGCCACGCTCCAGGCGGTGCCCGCGCCGGCGGCGGTGACGACGCCGCGCAGCATCATCTCGCGGGTCAGCGCCGTGCCCAGCGACCGGTGCGGGCCCTCCTTCAGCAGCCGCTCGCCGGTGTGCCCGGCCGGTTCGCGCACCGCGATGGCGAGCGCGGGCGCGAGGTCGGTCAGCAGGTTGACCAGCATGATCTGGCGGGCGCTCAGCGGGGTGCTGCCGGTGAGGGCGGAGGTGAGCACGCTGAAGGTGACCTCGCCGAAGTTGCCGCCGATGAGGATGGCGAGCGCGGCCCTCACCGACGCCCACATGGCCCGGCCCTCCATCAGGGCCGAGACGATGGTCTCCAGGCGGTCGTCGCTGACGACCAGGTCGGCGGCCGCGGTGGCCGCGGGGGTGCCGCGCCGGCCGAGCGCGATCCCGACGTCCGCGAGCCGGATCGCGGGGGCGTCGTTGGCGCCGTCGCCGGTCATCGCCACGACCCGGCCGAGCCGCTGGTAGGCCTGTACGATGCGGACCTTGTGGTGCGGGGTGCAGCGGGCGATGACGCCCACCGTCGGCAGCAGCGCGTCGAGCGCGTCGTCGTCGAGCTCGTCCAGCTCGGGTCCGGTGCACACCCGTCCCCGGGTGGTGTCGCTGACGGTGGCGGCGATGGCGTCGGCGGTGGCCGGGTGGTCGCCGGTGAGCATGACGGTCTGCACGCCGGCCTCGTGCAGCCGGGCGGTGGCGGGCGCGGCGGAGGTGCGCACCGGGTCGGCCAGGGTGACGAAGCCGAGGAAGTCCAGGTCCCGTACGGCCTCGTCGGTGAGCCGCTCGCCGGCCGCCATGCGGCGCTCGGCCACGGCCAGCACGCGGCGTCCGGCCCCGGCCAGGTCCTCGGCGGCGGCGGTGAGCTCCTTGACCGCCGCCTCGTCCAGCTCGGCGCCCCGCGGGCCGCGCGCGCAGCGGACCAGCACCGTCTCCGGGGCGCCCTTCACGCTCAGGGTCGCGCCGTGCGTGGTGCGCCCGGCGGTGGCGTGGTAGGCGCGGGACGGCTCGAAGGGCAGGGCGTCGGTACGCCGCCAGCGGGGCGCGCCGCGGCGTACGGACACGCCCGCGCGGCGCGCCCCGGCGCTCACCGCGCGGTCGGTCTGGTGGGCCATGGGCTCGGCCTGCCGGGCGGGCGGGGTGGCGCGCAGCGCGGCGGCGAGCACCGCCTTGCCGGAGGCGTCGAGGCTGTCGGCGGGCAGTGGGCGCTCGCCGTCGTGGACGGCGGCGAGTTGGAGGGTGCCCTCGGTGAGGGTGCCGGTCTTGTCGAAGCACAGCACGTCGGCGCGGCCCAGGGCCTCGATGGTGCGCGGGTTGCGCACCAGCGCGCCGAGGTCGGCCAGCCGCCGGGCGGCGGCCAGCTGGGCGGCGTTGACCAGGAACGGCAGCCCCTCGGGCACGGAGGCGACGGCGAGGTTGACCGCCGAGGCGAGGGTGTCGGCCAGCGGCAGCCCGTGCAGCAGCCCGGAGCCGGCCACGGCGGCCGCGGAGCCGAGCGCGATGGGCAGGCTGGCGCGGGTCAGCGACGTCAGGCGCGCCTCCACTCCGGTGACGGGCGCGGCGTGCCGGGCGGTGGCCAGGCTGCGGCCGACCTCGGTGGCGGGCCCGGTGGCCACCACCACGGCCAGCGCGTTGCCCGCCGAGACGGTGGTGCCCTCGTACAGGACCGAGCGGCGGCCGGTGATGTGCACGGCAGCCACCGGCGCCGGGTCCTTGCGCACCGGCAGCGACTCGCCGGTCAGGGAGGACTCGTCCATCTCCAGGCCGTCGGCCTCCAGCAGCCGGCAGTCGGCGGGCACCACGTCCTCCGGCCGCAGCACGATGACGTCGCCGGGCACCAGGTCGCCCGCGGTGACCAGCCGCTCGGTGCCGTCGCGGCGCACGCGCGCGCCGATGGCGGAGCGGGCGAACAGCTCCGCCAGGGCCCGTTCGGTACGCACCCGCTGGATGCCGCCGATCAGAGCGGAGGTGCCGGTGATGGCGGCCACCAGGGCGGCGTCGGTGCGCGAGCCCACGGCGGCCGCGAGCGCCGCACCGGCGGCGAGCACCGGGGTCAGCGGGTTGGCCAGCTCCTCGATGAACGCCGACGGCAGGCTGGTGCCGGACGGCTCCTCGGTGCGCGAGGCCTGGCCCGCGCGGTCGCCGGCCTGCCGCGCGGTCAGCCCGTCGGGGCCGGAGTCCAGGCGCTCCAGCACCCGCCGGGCGGGCATCAGGTGCCAGGGGATGGCGGTGACCGGCGGGGTCATGGGCCGGGCGAGCAGCTGCCGGGCGCGCCACGCCCCGAGCGCGAACGCGAAGGTGCCCGCCGCGTTGCCCGCGGCCATGCCCCGCGCGGTGGCCTGCCGGGGCGGGGCCTGCAGGGCGGTGACCGCGCCGACCCCGCTGCCGCCCGCGGCCAGCACGGCGCTGTCCCGGTCGACGCGCGCGGCCACGCCGACGGCGTCCACGATCAGCCCGGCCGACTCCAGGTCCGTGCCCACGAGCAGGTGCGCGCCCCAGGCCGGGGGCTCGTCCTCGCGGTGCACGCCGACCCCGCAGTCGGCGGCGCCCAGGGCGCGGCGGTTGCCGGAGACGAGCAGCACGACCGCGCCCTCGGCCTGCAGGCCGCGCACCGAGGCCACCAGGCGGCCGCCGGCCGGCACGACGGCGTCGGCGAAGGAGAACGCCGGGTCGGACCGGTCGGTGGCCAGCACCACGCGCGCGCCCGCGCGGCGGGCGGCGGCGGCCACGGCCTCCGCGCCGGGCGCGGTCAGCGTGACCAGGCCCGCGACGGCCTCAAGCCGCCGCCCCCGGGCCAGGCCCAGTGCCCGCTCGCTGCCCCGGCGGCGCAGCCGGGCCGCGGCCTGCCGGCCCGTACGTCCCGTCAGGTCCAGGGAGTCCAGCGGGCCGAGCACCCAGCCGTCGTCGCGGCGTACGGTCAGGGGGGCGTCCGGGTCGAAGAGGTCGAAGAGCCGTTCGGCGGTGAGGGCCGGGTCCGCGCCGCCGAGGACTTCCAGGTCGAAGGGCTCGTACTGGTCGCCGCGCAGCGCGTCCTCGTCCAGGACGACGGTGTCGACCTGGCCCAGCCGGCGCAGCGCCCCGCGGTCCATGGCCACGACGCCGCGCAGCGCCAGGTACCGGCCCAGGCTGGTGGCGAAGCCCTCCCGGCCGGCCTCCGGCGCCTTGGGCACCGAGCACAGCGCGACGCCCAGGGCGCGCCGCGGGCCGGCGAAGGGCGCGGCGGCGATGCCTGCGGCGAGGCCGGCGGCCATGGACCGCTCGGTGTAGCGGGCCGCGCTGTCCCGCGGAGGCGGGCCGGGCCGCTCCACGGCGATGGGCTCGGCCTCCGCGTCCTCGGGCCCGCGCACCAGCCGGGGCTCGCCGGCCTCCCACGCCTCGCGCTCGGCCGTCGCCTCCCGCCAGCGGGCCAGGCGCTGGACGATGTCGAGCGCGATGCCCCCGCCGCGGGTGGCCACGCCCTGGATCAGCGCGTTGGCGACGGGCAGCAGCGACTCGGCCTGCTCGGGGCCGCTGACCGCGGTGATCAGGTGCCGGGTGCGGGGATGGCGTTGCAGGGCGCTGGCGAGGGCGCCGACCTCGGCCGGCAGCTTCAGCCACGGGGCCAGGCGGGTGGTGGCCACCAGGCCCAGGCCCACGGCGTCCGCGGCCAGCGCGGAGACCGACTGCCGCGTCCGGGGCCCCTCGGCGGGGTGGTGCGGCTCGGGGCACCACTCGTCGAACTCGTCGGCGTGCGCGGCCTCGCCGTGCGCCTCGGCGCGCTCGACCAGCGCGACCAGTTCGGACTCGGCGGGCGGCGGGGAGGCGACCGCGACGACGACCCGCTCGGACGGCGCGTTGACCCGCGCCCACGCCACGCCGGGGTGCTCTTCCAGGGCGCGCTCCACGCGGCGGGCCACCTGCTCGCCGGCGGGGCCGTGGACGCCGGTGACCGCGATGTGGCACCGGCCCGGGTGCCACCACACCTGGCGCCGCGACAGCCCCGCCAGCCGCCCGGCCAGGTCCGCCGCTCCGCGCACGCCGGCCGTGAGCCGGTGGGCGACGGGGCCGAGCAGGGTGTGGGCGGGCAGGAGGAGCGGCGACAGCGACATCGTTGGCAGCCCTTTCGGTCCGCGGTCCCCGGGTGTGCTCCCGGCGGGACTGCTGGTCACGGTGGAGAAATGGCGCTCCGAGTTCCCCCGTGGCGCGCTGTCCACACCTGCCGCGTCCGTCCGCGGGCGCGGCAGGTGCGGCGGGAGCGCTGGCCGGGTCCGCGGAGCGGGCACTACCATGGAGCGCAAGCACAAAAGCCGCAAATCACCCCGATGTACGTACGTGTGGGGACGTGAGATCCGTGACCACCGCCAAGACCTCCCGCAAGCGCACCGCCTCCTCCGGCACCGGCAAGGGCTCCGGTGGGGCAGCCGCCTCCCGGGGCCGCGCCAGGACACCCGCCCGCGAGCCGGACACCCCGCCGCGGGAGACCGCGCCGGCGGACGCGAAGGCCCGGCCCGAGACGCCCGCGGACGGCGACGGGCAGCACTCGATCACCCTTCCCGTCCCCTCCCTGGACCAGGTCGCCACCGGAGTCGCCAACGTGGCGCTGCTGCCGATGGCGGTCGCCCGCCGGGTTCTGCCCGCCAAGCGCGGCTGGCCGCTGTACGCGGGCCTCGGCGTGCTCGGCGTCGCCGAGGTCATCGAGTGGCCGGTGGCCGTGGGCATCGGCGTGGGGTACGCGGCGCTGCGCCGGGGCGGCCTGCTCCAGCCGCCCGCCTCCGAGAAGGAGCAGGCGGCCTGATCCGGCCCGCGCGGCGGAGCGGGGCGGCGCGTCTGGCCGCCGCCGGCCCCGGGCACGTAGCATCGCCCCGGCGGGGCGCGGGGACGGCCCGGCCCGGGACACCGCGGCCGCCGGCCCGCGCGCGATCAGCACGCGCGATCGGGGGGTGCGGTGACGAGCGGGAAGCCCACCGCGGCCCAGCGGCGGCGGCTCCTGGCCGCCGGTCCGGACGGCCTGCTGGCCGGACCCGAGGCGGAGCTGCGCGCGCTGGCCGGGCAGGGCCTGGCGGTACGTCACCCGCGGCCGCCGCACCGGTACTTCCTCACCCCCGCAGGACGGCGGCTGCGCGACCTCTTGGCCGCCCCCGCGGCCGAGCCGCCCGCGGACGGCGGGCCCGGGGTCTTCGCCGCGCGAACGGGCGCGGAGAGCGGACCGTACGATCCGGCCGGGCGGCTGCGGCAGGCGCACAGCGCGTGGCAGGGCCTGCTGGAGATGCGGCGGCTCACCGGCCGCGACGGCACCAGCGCGCTGCCGTGCGCCTGGGAGCGCGCGCACCTGGTGGCCGCCGCGGCGCTGGCCCTGGAGGCCGCGGGCTGCCGCCCCTACGCGCCCGCCGCGGACGCCGGGCCCGGGACGGCCGGCTACCGGGTGGGCGGCACGGCGCAGCCGGAGGCCGTGGAGGTCCGGTGGTGCGGCCCCGAGGGCCCGGAGACCCCCGGCCCTGGACGCGCCGTGACCGGTGGCGCGGCGGGCGGCGGCGCTGTGCACGGCAGCGCGGCGGACGGCGGCACGGGCGGGCTGCCGGAGTGCGCGGCCGCGCTGGCGCGGGCGGGCTGGCAGGTCACCCAGCACCGCGACTGGCGCACGGGCCGCGCCTACCTGCTGGCCTCGCCGCGGCGCGCGTGACCGCCGCGGCGCGTTATAACGACCGGACGGCGGCCGGTCCGCGGGCGCGCCACCCGGTCGCCTGTCCCAGACGGGCGCGGAGGCCTCGGCAGGCGTCCGCCGGCGCCGAAGACCACCCGTGGCGCACCTGTCCCGGCACGCGGAACGAGACGTCCGCCGCCGCGGCGCCCGGCCGTCCGGCGGGCGGTAGCAGGCCGTGCTCCGGGGGCGCCGTCCCCACGGGGTCCGCACGATGGTCGGCCCGCTCGGACCGGGGCGACGGGGGCACTGCGCCCCGGCGCCGCCCGTCCGGATTTCCCCCCGGTAAAACTGCTGGTCAGCGGCCCGCCATTCGAGGCGCTCGGTGAGGGAATTTCCCGACCCTTCACACCTTTGCGGGAAACCTCGCGTCCACGGAATCGAGGGGTGCACGGAAAGGGGATTGACGATCAGGGGGCCGGTGGACAAACCGACTGTGGCCGTACAACGGTCGACCGTGTCCTCCGGATACCTTCACAGTGCGGCCGCGACCGCTCCTTCTCGCCGTGCGACCGGAAATGGAGAGTCCGTGACAGCCGTCGGAGCCCGCCCACCCCAGACGAGAAATCCGGACCCCGCTCCGGGATTCCCCGGCGGATATCGCTGAGCCCGGGGAAAACGACCCCGGGCGCCGCCCGTATACGAGTCATCCGTATACGAGCCGCCCGGAAACGGGTCATCCGGAAACAGGCGGAACTCCGGCGGGCGAGGAGCCGGAATACGGAATACGACGGGAACCGGCGGAAACCCCCGTAAGGACGAGAGTGGCGGCGCGCTTTCCGGGCGCCGCGGCGGGACGTTGCGCAACTCCCGGTCGGCCGACCGCCGGCCGCACCCCCACCTGTGCCGAAGGAGCGTCGGGGCATGGTCTCCCACCAGGTCACCAAGGACGAGGTAGCCGCCGTCATCCGGCGCGAGATGCGCGGCCGCGCGGCCGCCGCGGCGGAGCTGGACGAGGACACGGCGCTGGCCGACCTCGGCCTGTCGAGCCTGCAGGTCGCGGAGGTCGTCTTCACCCTGGAGGAGGATCACGGCATCGAGTTCGACCCGGCCCGCGCCGCCGACGCCGCCCCCCTCGGCGACCTGGTCGCGCTGTGCAACGAGGCCCTGGCGGCCCGGACCTCCTCCTGATGCGGACCGATGCGGACTGACACGGACTGACGCGGACTGACGCGGACTGACGCGGACTGACGCGAAGGGGACGGGCTTGCCATGGACGGCCGCGAGCACTACGGATTCGTCGTCGCCTCCTCGCTGCTGCCGCTGCTGGGCGTGGTGGCGGCCGTGGCGCTGCTGTGGCAGCGGGCCGTGGGACCCTCCGACCTCGTCGCCTTCGCCGTGATGTACCTGGTGGCCGGGATCGGGGTGTCCGCGGGCTACCACCGGCTGCTGGCCCACCGCTCCTTCCGCACCGGCCGCGGGGTGCGGATCGCGCTGGCCGCGGCGGGCGCCATGGCCGGGCAGGGCCCGCCGCTGGTCTGGGTCGCGCACCACCGGCGGCACCACACTCCTCGGGCAGCACCGGCACGCCCAAGGGCTGCGTGCTCACCCCGCGCGCGATCGCCCGGCAGCTTGGGATGCTCACCGAGCTGACCGGTCTGCGGCCCGGCCGGGACGTGACGGCGGGGTGGCTGCCGCTGTCGCACGACATGGGCGTGTTCGGCCTGCTGCTGACCACGTGGTGGAACGGCGCGGACCTGTACCTGTCCACGCCGGAGCGGTTCACCGTCGCGCCGGGCACCTGGTTCTCCGACCTCGCGGCGGTCGGCGGCACCCTGACGGCCGGCACGCCGACCGCGCTGCGGCTGGCGGCCCGGTCCGCCTCGCGGTCCCCGGCCATGGGCGACGTCTCCGGCACGCGCGTGTGCATCGTCGGCGCCGAGACCGTCGAGTGGGAGACGCTGCGGTACGCGGCGCGGACCCTGGCCCCGTACGGCTTCCGCGAGGAGGCGCTGATGCCCGCCTACGGCCTCGCGGAGGCGACGCTCGCGGTCACCGCCACCCCGCGCGACCAGGCGCCGCGGGCGGTCGCGTTGGACGCCGCCGCGCTCGCCGCGGGCGAGCGGCCGATCCCGCGGATCCGGCGGCGCGGCTGCTGGTCAGCGCCGGCCCGCCGTGCGCGGGCGTGGAGCTGCCCGCTCCGGCGCCCGGCCGCGTCGGCGAGATCGTGGTGCGCTCCCCGAGCCTGTCCTCGGGGTACTACGGCGACGTGGCGCGCACCCGGGACAGCTTCGGCGGCGGCGCGCTGCGCACCGCGGACCTCGGCTTCGTGCGCGAGGGCCACCTCTACCCGGTCGGGCGGACGGACGACGTCCTCTCGGTGGCGGGCCGGAAGGTGCACGCGGGCGCGATCGAGAGCGGGATCGACGCGCTGGCCGGGGTGCGGCCCGGGTGCGCGGCGCTGGTCAGCCACCACGACGGCGCGGCGGTCCGGTTCACGCTGGTGGTCGAGCCGCGCGGCGGCCGCGCGGACACGCCCGGCTCGCCGAGCAGGCCGCGGAGGTGGCCATGGCCAAGGGCGCGGTGGCGCTGGACGCGTGCGTCTTCCTGCCCCGGGGCGGGCTGCCGAGGACACCGAGCGGCAAGATCCAGCGGCACCGCTGCCGCCAGCTGCTGGCCGCGGGGCGGTTCGCGCCGCTGGCCACGGTGGAGCTGTCGGGCCGCGGCCGGCGAGCCGGGGAGGGTGTGTGACGCGCCGGCCGCCTCCGGACGGCGCGTCGTCAGCGGTGTCGTCGGAGGTGTCATCGAAGGCCGTCGCGGGGACGGCCGGGAAGGAGCCGGACATGGCGGACGACGGCTACGCCGGTGCGTCGGCGACCGCGATCCGCGGCCACTACGACGTGGGCGACGACTTCTACGCGCTGTGGCTCGACCCCACTCTCACCTACTCGTGCGCGCTGTGGGAGACCGGCGAGGAGTCGCTGGAGGCCGCGCAGGCCCGCAAGGCGGACTACCTGGCCGAGGCGGCGCGGGCCCGGGTCGCCGGGCGGGTGCTGGACGTGGGCTGCGGCTGGGGCGGCTCGTCGAGCGGCACGGTGTGCGGCGGGCGACGGGCCTGACGCTCAGCGCGGCGCAGGCGGCGCACATCGGCGCGTGGGCGGACGACCGGTACGACGTGCGCGTGGAGAACTGGGCCGACCACGAGCCCGGCCGGCCCTACGACGCGATCGTCTCGGCCGGCGCCTTCGAGCACTTCGCGGACTTCGGTCTCGGCCGCGCGGGCCGGGTGGCCGCGTACCGGGCGTTCTTCCAGCGCTGCCACGACTGGCTGCCGCCCGGGGGCCGGCTCGCGCTGCAGACGAACGTGAAGGGGAACAACACGCGGATGGACCGGGCGGCAGTGCGCGACCTGCTGTTCATCGCCGACCGGATCTTCCCGGAGTCGGAGCTGCCGTGGACGTCGGAGATCCTGGAGGCGGCCGAGCGGCTGTTCGACGTGGTGACGGTCCGCAACGACCCCGAGCACTACCGCCGCACCTGCGAGCTGTGGCTCACGTCCCTGACGGCCCGCCGGGAGCGGGCGGCCGAGCTGGTCGGCGCGGGCACGGTCGCGGACTACGAGCGCTACCTGCGCGCCGCGGCGGACGGGTTCGCCCGGCGGCACCTGGGGCTGGTGGGGGCCGTGTTCGAGCGGGTGTGACGGCTCGTGCGGCGACGCGCGCCGCGCGGTTCAGCGGCCGCGCAGGCGCTCGGTCTCGCGGCGGTCGCGCTTGGTGGGGCGGCCGGCGCCCCGGTCGCGGACGGGCAGCGCCGCCAGGTCATCGCGGGGCGGGCGGGGCGGGCTGTTGTCGACGAAGCACTCGGCGGCGACGGCGGCGCCGACCCGCTTGCGCACCACGCGCGAGACCACGACGACCCGCTCCCAGCCGGGCTGGCGCAGCCGCACCTCGTCGCCGGGCCGCACCGGGTGCGCCGGTTTGACGCGCTCGCCGTTGACGCGCACGTGCCCGGCGCGGCAGGCGGAGGCGGCCATCGAGCGGGTCTTGGTGAGCCGTACGGACCAGATCCAGCTGTCGACCCGGGCGCTCCCCTCGTCGGCTGTCATGGCGACCCAGCATACGGTCCCGCGCCGCGCCCCCGCGTCGGACGCCACCACCCCCCACCGTGGCGTTTCATCCCATTATGACGGTGATGATGTAGCTTACGTACCGTCAGATCGCGGACGCCGCCGACCCGGCACCGAGGGCGGGGACGCGCGGATCCGCTGCCGCCGACGCCGAGAGGGACTGCCCGTGGAGGTCGCGATCACCCTGAGCGTGGACGGCACCCGGCGGTCGCTGACGGTCGACACCCGCACGACCCTCCTGGACGCGCTGCGCGAGCGGCTGGGGGTGTGGGCGCCGAAGAAGGGGTGCGACCACGGCCAGTGCGGCGCCTGCACGGTCCTGCTCGACGGCCGGCGGGTGACGACCTGCCTGGCGCTCGCCGTGAGCCACGACGGCGCGCGGATCACCACCGCCGGGGGTCTGGCCGAGGACGGCGCGCTGCATCCCCTCCAGCGGGCGTTCCTGGACCACGACGGCTTCCAGTGCGGGTACTGCACGCCCGGCCAGATCTGCTCGGCGGTCGGGATGCTCCAGGAGGCCCGGGCCGGGCACCCCAGCCACGTCACCCGGGACCTGACCGCCCCGGTGGAGCTGGACCGGGCGGAGATCCGGGAGCGGATGAGCGGCAACCTGTGCCGGTGCGGCGCCTACGCCGCCATCGTGGACGCCATCGAGGAGGCCGCCCGGTGAACCCGTTCGACTACGAGCGTGCCGCGGACGCCGAGGGCGCCGTGGCACTGGTCGCGCGCCGCCCGCGCGCGGCCTTCCTGGCCGGGGGCACCAACCTGGTCGACCACATGAGGCTGGGCATCGCCCGGCCCGACCTGCTGGTCGACGTCTCCGGCCTGCCGTACGACCGCGTCGAGCCGCTGCCGTCCGGAGGGGTGCGGATCGGCGCGGGCGTACGCAACAGCGACCTGGCCGCCGCGCCGCTGGTCCGGCGGCGCTACCCGGTGCTGACGGCGGCGCTGCTCGCGGGCGCCTCCGGGCAGCTGCGCAACCTCGCGACCACCGCGGGCAACCTCATGCAGCGCACCCGCTGCCCGTACTTCCAGGACGCGACGACCCCGTGCAACAAGCGGGACCCGGGCTCGGGCTGCTCCGCGCTGGGGGGCTACCATCGCGGCCACGCGATCCTGGGCGCCTCCGGGCACTGCGTCGCGGTGCACCCCTCCGACATGGCCGTCGCGCTGGCCGCGCTGGACGCCGAGGTGCGGGTCCTCGGCCCCGGCGGGGAGCGGACGATCCCGGTCACGGACTTCCACCGGCTGCCCGGGGACGAGCCCGAGCGGGACACGGTCCTCGGCCACGGGGAGCTGATCACGGCGGTCGACCTGCCGCCGCTGCCGATGGCCGAGCGGTCGGCGTACCGCAAGGTCCGCGACCGGGCCTCCTTCGCGTTCGCGCTGGTCTCGGTAGCCGCCGCGGTCGACGTGGAGGACGGCACGGTGCGCGGGGCACGGATCGCGCTGGGCGGTGTGGCGCACCGGCCGTGGCGGGCCCGGCGCGCCGAGGAGGCGCTGCGCGGCGCCCCGGCCGCCGACGGCGCCTTCCGCGCCGCGGCCGACGCCGAGCTGGCCGCGGCCGGCCCGCTGCCGGGCAACGCCTTCAAGGTGCCGCTGGTGCGCCACGTCCTGGTCGAGGTGCTGCGCGGCCTGACCGCCGGGGACCGGGGCCGGCCGCGGGAGGCGCCGTGACCGGGCTGCTGGAGCGGCGCGCCACCGGCTTCCCGATGGAGCGGGTGGACGGCCGCGCGAAGGTCACCGGCCGCGCGCCGTACGCGTACGAGCAGCCCGTGCCCGACCCGCTGTACGCCTACGCGCTCCAGGCGCCGATCGCCCGCGGCCGGATCACCGCGCTCGACACCTCCGCGGCCGAGCGCGCCGAGGGCGTCGTCGCCGTGCTCAGCCACGTCAACGCGGCCCCGCTGGCCTCCGACCAGGACGGCGAGTGCTGGATCCTGCAGGACGCCGAGATCCGCTTCCGCGGCCAGTTCACCGGCGCGGTGATCGCCGAGACCTCCGAGGCCGCCCGGCACGCCGCGGACCTGGTGCACGCCGCGTACGAGCAGGATCCGCACGACGTGGTGCTGCGCGCCGGCCACCCGGGCCTGTACCGGCCGGAGGTGGTCAACGGGGGGCTGGCGGCCGACACCGCCCGCGGGGACGTGGCGGCGGCCCTGGAGTGCGCGCCGGTGTCGATCGACCGGACGTACACCACGCCCGTCCAGCACCACAACCCCCTGGAGCCGCACACCACCGTCGCCCGGTGGCACACCGAGGGCGGCGCGGAGCACCTGACCCTGTACGACTCCGCGCAGGGCGTCTCCTACCTCCAGCACGCCCTGGCGCCGGTGCTCGGCCTGGAACCGGAGCGGCTGCGGGTCGTCTCGCCCTATGTCGGCGGCGCCTTCGGCTCCAAGGTCCACCCGCACGCCTCGCACGTGCTGGCCGCGCTCGCCGCGCGGCTGGTGCCCGGCCGGCCGCTGAAGCTGGCCCTGACCCGCCGCCAGATGTTCACGCAGGTCGGCTACCGCACCCCGACCATCCAGCGGGTGCGGCTCGGCGCCGACCGCGGCGGGCGGCTGACCGCGATCGCGCACGACTGCGTCAGCCAGACCGCCCGGTACAAGGAGTTCGCCGAGCAGTCCGGCCACGCCACCCGGTCGATGTACGCCGCGCCCAACCGGCGCACCACGCACCGCGTCGCGGCGCTGGACGTGTCGGTGCCGTGCATCTTCCGCGCGCCGGGCGAGGCCCCGGGCATGTTCGCCCTGGAGTCGGCGGTGGACGAGATGGCCCTGGCCTGCGGCCTGGACCCCATCGAGTTCCGGATCCGCAACGAGCCGGCCGCCGGCCCCGAGTCCGGGCTGCCGTTCTCCAGCCGCAACCTGGTCGCCTGCCTGCGCGAGGGGGCGCGCCGGTTCGGCTGGCACGGCCGCGACCCCGAGCCGGGGCTGCGCGGGGACGGCGACTGGCTGGTGGGCACCGGCGTGGCGGCCGCCAGCTACCCGGCGTACTTCCTTCCGCCGCCGCTGGGCTCCCCGCCGTCGACGGCCACCATCCGGGCCCTGGGCGAGGGACGGTACCGGGTGGACATCGCCGCCGCCGACATCGGCACCGGCGCGTGGACGGCGCTGACCCAGATCGCCGCCGACGCGCTCCACGTGCCCGTCACCGCGGTCGACCTGCGCCTGGGCGACTCGGCGCTGCCCGTGGCGGCCCGGGCGGGCGGCTCCATGGGCCTGACCCGCTGGGGCAGCGCCGTCGTGGAGACCGCGCGGGTGCTGCGCGAGCGCCACGGCGCCGACCCGGCGGCGGGCTGCGAGGCCACCGGCCGGGAGCCGGACAACCCGCACGTGGGCCGGGTGGAACTGCGGTCCTTCGGCGCGCAGTTCGCGGAGGTGCGGGTGCACGCGGGCACCGGCGAGATCCGCGTCCCGCGGCTGCTGGGCGTCTTCGCCGTCGGCCGGGTGGTCAACCCCCGCACGGCCCGCTCGCAGCTCGTCGGCGGGATGACCATGGGGCTGTCCACGGCGCTGTACGAGGAGAGCGTGGTGGACCCGCGGTACGGGCACGTGGTCAACGCCGACCTGGCCGAATACCACATCGCCACCCACGCCGACGTGGGCGCCGTCGACGCGGTCTGGGTGGAGGAGACCGACACCTGCCACAACCCCATGGGCTCCAAGGGCCTGGGCGAGATCGGCGTCGTCGGCGTGGCGGCGGCCCTGGCCAACGCCGCCTTCCACGCCACCGGCATCCGCGTCCGGGACCTGCCGCTGACGCCCGACAAGCTCCTGCGCTGAGCCGCGGCGGACTCCCCCGCCGGTGTCCGGCGCGGGCCCGCGCGCCGGGCCCGCTGGCGCCCGGCCCTCCGGGTGTGGTTATCTTTGGCCCATGACCGTGCTTGTGACCCGCCGCCACGTGGACTACGTGCGTGTCACCAGCGCCGGCTGTCTTCTCGCGCGGTGACGCCGCGCCCCGCCGCCGGCTTCCCGGCGGCCGGTCATCTGTGAGGTCTCCCCGCGCTGACGCGTCCGCCGGACGCTGACGCGCCGGCCTCCCGCCGACGAACCCCCGAACGTCCCGTCCGGTCCCCGTCGGCCCTCTCCTCCCCTTTCCGCACGCCGTGTTCGCGCGCCGTGCCCCCATGCCGTGCCGTCTCGTTCGCGTGCCCGCACACCTGTACGCCCGTTCCCAGGGAGAACCATGAGCCAGCCCATCGACTCCGTCGCCGCGGGGCACACCCCCCACGAGGGTCCCGCCGAGCCCGACGCCGCCGCCTGGTCGTTCGAGACCAAGCAGATCCACGCCGGGACGTCCCCCGATCCCACCACCGGGGCCCGCGCGGTGCCGATCTACCAGACGACCTCGTTCGTCTTCCGCGACACCCGGCACGCCGCGGACCTGTTCTCCCTCGCGGAGCCCGGCAACATCTACACCCGCATCCACAACCCCACCCAGGACGCCTTCGAGCAGCGGATCGCCGCGCTGGAGGGCGGCGTCGCGGCCGTGGCACTGGCCTCCGGGCAGGCCGCCGAGACGCTGGCGATCCTGACCCTGGCCCGCTCCGGCGACCACCTCGTCACCAGCGCATCGCTGTACGGCGGCACGTACAACCTCTTCCGGCACACGCTGCCGAAGTTCGGCATCGAGGTGTCGTTCGTGGAGGACCCGGACGACATCGACGCCTGGCGGGCGGCGGTCCGGCCGAACACCAAGGTGTTCTTCGCCGAGACGCTGGGCAACCCGCGCGGCAACGTGCTGGACGTGCGCGCGGTCGCCGACGCGGCGCACGCGGCGGGCGTGCCGCTGATCGTGGACAACACGGTGCCCACCCCGTACCTGCTGCGGCCGATCGAGCACGGCGCCGACATCGTGGTGCACTCGGCGACAAAGTTCCTCGGCGGGCACGGCACGGCCATCGCGGGCGTGGTCGTGGACGGCGGCACGTTCGACTTCGGCGCGCACGCCGAGCGGTTCCCCGACTTCCACGAGCCCGACCCCAGCTACCACGGCCTGCGGTACTGGCCGGACCTCGGCCCGAGCGCGTACGCCATCAAGCTGCGGGTGCAGCTGCTGCGCGACGTGGGTCCGGCCATCGCGCCGCACTCGGCGTTCCTGCTGCTCCAGGGCGTGGAAACCCTCAGCCTGCGCATCGAGCGGCACTCGGCGAACGCGCAGGAGCTGGCGGAGTGGCTCCAGCGGCGCGACGAGGTCGCCGCCGTGCACTACCCGGGGCTGCCGTCCAACCGGTGGCACGCGGCCGCGCAGCGCTACCTGCCCCGCGGCGCGGGCGCGGTGCTGTCCTTCGAACTGCGCGACGGCGTGGAGGCGGGCAAGCGGTTCGTGGACGGCGTGGAGCTGTTCAGCCACCTGGCCAACATCGGCGACGTACGCAGCCTGATCATCCACCCGGCGTCCACCACGCACAGCCAGCTCGACGCCGAGCAGCTGGCGGCCACCGGCACCGCGCCGGGCCTGGTGCGGCTGTCGGTCGGCATCGAGAACGTCGCCGACCTCAAGGCCGACCTGGAGGCCGGGTTCCGCGCCGCGAAGGGCGCGTCCTGACCGTGCGCGTCGACACCCCCCTCCCGCCGGCCACCGGTGCCTGGCGGGAGGGGGACCCGCCGGGCCGCCGGCAGTGGGCGGCGCTGCCCGGGCCGCTGCCGCTGGAGGCGGGCGGCGAGCTGCCCGGCGTACGGATCGCGTACGAGACGTGGGGGCGGCCGGCGCCCGACGGGTCCAACGCGGTGCTGGTGCTGCACGCCCTCACCGGCGACAGCCACGCGGCCGGCCCGGCCGGGCCCGGGCACCCGACGCCCGGCTGGTGGGACGCGCTCGTCGGGCCGGGCCGGGCGCTGGACACCGACCGCTGGTTCGTCGTCGCGCCGAACGTGCTGGGCGGCTGCCAGGGCAGTACGGGCCCGGCCTCGCGCCGCCCGGACGGGCGGCCCTGGGGCGGCGCCTTCCCCTACCTGACCCAGCGCGACCAGGTCCGGGCCGAGGCGGCGCTGGCCGACGCGCTGAGCGTCGACCGCTGGGCGCTGGTGGTCGGCGGGTCCATGGGCGGCATGCGGGCGCTGGAGTGGGCGGCGTCCTACCCGGACCGGACGGCGGCGCTGCTGCTGCTGGCCTGCCCGGCGGCGGCCAGCGCCGAGCAGATCGCGTGGGCGCACGTGCAGCTCCAGGCGATCCGCTCGGATCCGGGCTGGCGCGGCGGGGACTACCACGACGCCGGGCCGGGGCGCGGCCCGCACACCGGCCTGGGCCTGGCGCGGCGGCTCGCGCACGTGACGTACCGCAGCGAGGCGGAGCTGGCGGCCCGGTTCGGGCGGGCGCCGCAGGAGGCGGAGGACCCCTGGCGCGGCGGCCGCTACCAGGTGGAGTCGTACCTCGACCACCACGCGCACAAGCTGCCGCGCCGCTTCGACGCGGGCAGCTACGTGGTCCTCACCGAGGCGATGAACGGCCACGACGTGGGGCGCGGCCGGGGCGGCACCGCGGCGGCGCTGCGCCGGGTGACGGCCCGGACGCTGGTGGCCGGCGTCGACTCCGACCGGCTCTACCCGCTGCGTCAGCAGGCCGAGCTGGCGGCGGGCATCCCGGGCGCGGACCGGCACCGGGTGATCGAGTCCGCTCACGGACACGACGGGTTCCTGATCGAGACCGGTCAGATCGCGGCCCTGGTGCGCGAGCTGACCGGGTAGCCGTCCCGGCCCGCCCGGCCGGGTGGAGCCCCGCGCGGCCGGGCGGGCCGGGACGGCCCCGCACCCGGCCGCGCGGGAGGCGCGGCCGGCGTCAGCCGGTGGGGCAGGTGCCCCTGTAGTCGGAGATGTCGCCGCCGACCGCCGGCGCGGGGCACAGGAACTGCTCGTAGCGGCTGTCGTTGTCGACGTACCGCTTCGCCCAGGACAGGACGTACCTGCCGATGGTGGTGTTGGGCTTGGTCACCACGAAGTGGTCGCCGCCCTTCATCTCCAGGTAGGCCTTCTCGCGGGCACTGGTCAGGCCGTTGTAGAACGGCTTCGCGTGCTGGTTGACGGGGGCGATGCCGTCGTTCTGCCCGCCGACGATGAGCGTGGGCGCGGTCACCGAATCCCACCCCTGGCGCGGGTGCCAGGGGGCGAGGGCGATGGCCGCCTTCAGCTCCGGCCGGGTGTTGACCGCCTCCAGGCTGCCGCCGCCGCCCATCGAGTGCCCGGCGACCGCGAGCCGGCCGACGTCGATGCGGCTCGCGACCTTGCTCTGCTTCGTCAGGTAGTCGAGCGCGGCCAGCAGCTCTGTGCCCCGCGTGTTGGGGAAGTCGATGGGGGAGTTGGTGTCGATGGCGAAGACGACGAAGCCGTTCGACGCCAGCTTGGGCCCGTACCAGGAGATGGCGCTCTTCGACTCCAGGAATCCGGGGGCGATCGCGATGGCGCCGAAGGTGCCCTGGCTGGTGTCGGTCGGGGCGTAGATGGTACCGCCGCCGAAGCCGTTGCCGCGGGGTACGGAGATCTCCTCGAACTGGAACGTGCCTCGCGCGGCCTCCACGCTCTGCCGCGTCGGGTCCGGGCCGCGCCGGAACTCCTCCCCCGCCGCCGTGCTGACGGCCGTGGCCTGCGCGCCGGCCACGGCGGGCCCCGCCGTGGCGGTGCCGACGGCCGAGGTGCCCACGAGCGCGCCGCCGGCCAGGAGCAGCGTTGCGGTGAGCATGACAGTTGACTTCTTGCCGCGGATTCTCACGATGCCGCACTCCTTCGGACGAATGTGCCCACCAACGACGGGGGTTGTGGGGAGTGTGCCGCGCGGGGCGGAAGGGGTA
The DNA here is from genome assembly GCF_031932565.1 of Streptomyces sp. B1866. Classification (NCBI taxonomy): domain Bacteria; kingdom Bacillati; phylum Actinomycetota; class Actinomycetes; order Kitasatosporales; family Streptomycetaceae; genus Streptomyces; species Streptomyces sp. B1866. Next base: position 3,683 of record NZ_JAVSCF010000067.1, on the reverse strand, counting down.
GAAGGCCTTCGTTGAAAGACTTTCAGCAGGACAAAGAAGCCGGGTCGGGGCTGTCACGGGTCACAAAGCGCCCAGGGAGCGCGGCAGGCGCCGGGAACCACGGGGGACGCGATGAGGACGGACCGGATCACCGTCGACGGCATCGGCACCGTGCTCCGGCGCGCCGGCCCGCCGGACGCGGCCGCGGCCGTGGTCTACCTGCACGGCAACCCCGGGCCGGGCGCCGACTGGGACGGGGTGCGCGCCGTCGCCTGGGACGCGCCGGGCTTCGGCCGGGCCGACAAGCCGGACGGCTTCCCCCACACGGTCCCGGCCCACGCCGGCTAAGTCGACGCCGTCCTCACCCACCTGGGCATCACCCGGGCCCACCTGGTGACGCACGATCTCGGCGGGCCGTGGACGCTGGGCGCGATCGGTCTGCGGCCCGAGCGGCTGGCCAGCCTGGTCCTGATCGACACCGGGCTGCCGCTGGGCTACCGCTGGCACGTGATGGCCCGGCTGTGGCGCACGCCGCTGGTGGGCGAGCTGACCATGGCCATGACCCGCCGGTGGAACTTCCGCTGGGCGCTCGGCCGCTGGGGCAACCCGCGCGGCCTGCCCGGCGGCTTCACCAGCCGGATGTACGACGACCTGGACCGCGGCACGCGGCGCGCCATCCTGCGCGTGTACCGCACGCTGGACGACCCGGCGGGCGCCTCCGCCGCCGCCGCGCCGCAGTTCGCCGCGCTCAACCCGCCGACGCTGGTGATCTGGGGGGCGCACGACCCGTACCTCCCCGTGTCGCACGCCCGCGCGCAGCGGCAGGGCTTCCCCGACGCCGAGGTCGTCGTGCTGCCCGACAGCGGCCACTGGCCGTTCGTCGACGACCCGGAGGCGGTCCGGGAGGCGATCACCACGTTCCTCCGCCCCCGCCTGGGCGGCGGCGGATGACACCATGGTCGGCGGACGCGCGCGGACGGGCCGCGCGGAAGAGTGTGAGGAGTGCGTCGTGCTGAGGAACAACACCGCTTTATGGCGCCGGTTGGGCGCCTCGGCCGGGGCGGCGGCGGTGCTGGCGCCGCTGGCCGTGCTCGGTCCCGGCGCGGCGTCCGCGCAGGCGGCTCCCGCGCGGTGCACCGCGACGGCGGGGCCCTACCAGAAGCAGGCCGAGGCGTTCCTGGGCCGCAGGGTGGACGGGCGGCAGTCCGTCGGCGACTGCGAGGCGATCCGGACCTTCCAGCGCCAGCACGCCGTCTACCCCGCGCTCGGCTACGCGGGCCCGCTCACCTGGTCCATGATGCGCCTGGTCACGCAGCAGCGCGCCGCGCTGCACCACCCCAACAGCGACGGCCGCTGCCCGGTGAACCGGGGCCGCATCGCCTGCGTCGACCTCACCCGGCAGATCAGCTGGGTGCAGGACGGCCGGCGGCTGGTGCGCGAGCCGGTGCCGGTGCGCACCGGACGGGACGGCTACGAGACCCGCACCGGACCGCACCGGGTCTACTGGCGGCACAAGAACCACGTGTCGACGCTGTACGACGTGCCCATGCCCTACAGCCAGTTCTTCGACGGGGGCCAGGCGTTCCACGCCATCTCGGGCAACGTGTGGTCGCAGCCGGGTTCGCACGGCTGCGTCAACATGCGGCCGGGCGACGCGGCGGCCTACTGGCGCCTGCTGCGCACGGGTGACGACGTGTACGTCTACGGGCGCAAGCCCGGCACCTGAGCCGACGGCCGGGCCGGCCGCCCGGACACGGGGCCGCCGCGCGCCTGCTCACCGGGCGCGCGGCGGCCCCGCGCCGTTCCGGCCCCCGCGGCGCGGCGGCGGGCGCCGGGGCGGGCGGTCAGGCCACCCCGCCCAGCCGCACCGCGCGCGCCTCGCCCTCGCCGAGGGGCCGATGGCAGTGCGCGCAGACCGTCACCGGGTGCAGCTCGGCCCCGCAGGCGTGCTCCCACACCGTCGGCGGCGGCCCTTGCGTCACGTAGCGGTCGCCCCACTCCATCAGACCCAGCAGGATCGGCTGGAGGGCGCGGCCGGCCTCGGTGGGCACGTACTCGTAGCGCGGCGGCCGGTCCTCGTACGGGCGCTTCTCCAGCACGCCGGCGTCGACGAGCTTGCGCAGCCGGGCGGCCAGCACGTCGCGGCTCGCCCCGGTGTTGCGCACGATCTGGTCGAACCGCCGCGCGCCGAGGGTGACCTCGCGCAGCGCGAGCAGGCTCCACCGCTCGCCGACGACGCCGAGGGCGTTGGCGATGGAGCACTCGCGACCGGTCCCGGCCACAGCCTCGCCTCCTCGTCCCGCTGCCCGGACCGCCACGCTAGCACGCGCGGGCGGGTCCTTGACGGTGGCCGACAGAACCCTCGATAGTGAGTTGGAAATTCCAACTCACCTGGCCGTAGGGGTGCCGGGACGGACTCGGGAGAACTCATGACGCGAGAGGACCACCGGCGGCGGCCCGCCCTGCCGACCGGCCTGGCCGGGCACCCCTCGGTGCGGGCGGTGCTGGCCCGCCGCTCCGGCTCCCGCGCACGGCCGCCGGAGACCATCGACGCGCAGTGGCTGCGCCGGCTGTGCCTGGACGCGGGCGCCGACGACGCCGCGGCCGTCCGCCTGGACCACCCGGACCTGGCCGGCGAGCGCGAGCACGTGCTCACCGCGCTGCCCGGCGCCCGCAGCCTGGTCTCCCTGGTCGTGCGCATGAACCGGGACAACGTGCGCTCGCCCGCGCGCAGCGTCGCCAACCAGGAGTTCCACCGGGCGGGCGAGGTGGTCAACGAGGCGGCGCACCGGATCGTCCGCGCCCTGCAGGACGCCGGCCACCGGGCGGTCAACCCCTCGGCGACGTTCCCGATGGAGATGGACCGCTACCCGGGCCGCATCTGGGTGGTGGCGCACAAGACGGTCGCGGTGGCGGCCGGGCTCGGCGCCATGGGCATCCACCGCAACGTCATCCACCCGCGGTTCGGCAACTTCGTCCTGCTGGCCACGCTGCTGGTGGACGCGGAGGTCAGCGCGTACGGGCGGCCGCTGGACTACAACCCGTGCCTGGAGTGCAAGCTGTGCGTCGCGGCCTGCCCGGTGGGCGCCATCTCCAAGGACGGCGACTTCGACTTCCGCGCCTGCTTCACGCACAACTACCGGGAGTTCATGGGCGGGTTCACCGAATGGGTGGAGACCGTCGCCGACAGCGCGGACGGCGCCGACTTCCGCTCCCGGGTGACCGACGCGGAGAACTCCTCCATGTGGCAGAGCCTCGCCTTCAAACCCGGCTACAAGGCGGCCTACTGCCTCGCCGTGTGCCCCGCGGGCGAGGACGTGCTGCCGCCCTACCTGGAGGACCGCAAGGAGTTCATGGACCGGGTGCTGCGCCCGCTGCGGGACAAGGTGGAGACGCTGTACGTCATCCCCGGCTCTGCGGCCAGGCGGCACGCCCGGCGGCACTTTCCGCACAAGACCGTCAAGGACGTCGGCGTCCGCCCGGCCCGGGGAGGGGACGGGACGGGCGGCTGACGGGGGCCGGGCGCGGTCCGCCGCCCGCTTGTACGCACGGCCCGCGCGTGAGGTCCGTCGTACGGCCCGCGCGTACGGGCCGCCGGGCCGTACCGCCGGGCCCGCGCGTACGGCCCCGCGGCGCCTTTCGCGTACGGGCCCGGCGCGGCGGGAGCCGGTCCGGCGGGCGGGCGCGGCCGGCGTCAGGGCGCG